>CBDUXZ010000150.1:0-5718 GCA_965371325.1 uncultured bacterium
GCAGAGCCACCACATCGCCTTCGAGCAGATCACGAACAAGTGGAAGGGCGGGAAGTGGACCGGCGGGAAGCACCACATGAAGCCGGACTTTGCCGCGTCGCGCTTCGTCATCTTCTTCGGCACGGGCTATGCGGATGCGAACTTCGGTCCTCCCCTCCTGACCCAGCTGGTTTCGGACGCGAAGATCAATAACGGCTTCAAGTTCGTGGTGGTTGATCCCCGCCTCTCGAATTCGGCAGCCAAGGCCGACCTCTGGATCCCGATCAAACCCGGGGGTGACGGCGCCTTTGCGATGGGGATGATCCGCTGGATCCTCGAGAACGAGAAGTTTGATCGCCGCTTCCTCGAGAACGGCAACGCGGCGGCCGCAAAGGCCGATGGTGAGACCTCCTGGACCGCTGCCTCCTACCTCGTAAAGATCGAGGACGGTCGCCCCACCCGCTACCTGCGCGCAAACGAGGTCGGACTGGGAAGCGATCTCGAATTCGTTGTCTCCCGCGGCGGGAACCTGCTCGCGGTGGATCCCAACGACAAGGAAAACGCGGTCGACGGCGATCTGGAAGCAAAGTACGGAGGGGGCGGCATCCTCGCGCGCACGGCCTTCTCGCTTCTCCAGGATCGCATCGGTGAGAAGTCGGTGGCCGAGTACGCGGGGATCGCCGGCGTTGAGGAGGAGACGATCCTCAAGATGGCCCGGCAGTTTACATCCTACGGAAAGCAGGCCATGGCGGAATTCTACCGCGGCCCCGTGCAGCACACCGACGGCTACTACCAGGCACAGGCGCTCATCACGCTGAACGTCCTCATCGGCAATGCCGACTGGAAGGGTGGCATGGCGAAGGGAGGGGGCCACTGGCACGAGTTCGGCGGGAAGCCGGGGAACGTCTACCACTTCAAGGAAATGCACCCGGCGAAGTTCGCCAAGTTCGGCGTGAAGAGCAATCGCGAGAAGGCGCGTTTTGAAGACAGCACACTATTTGCCGGCTACCCGGCCAAGCGACCCTGGTATCCCTACACGGGGAACCTCTACCAGGAGGTCATTCCCTCGGCTGAAGACGGGTACCCCTATCCCATCAAGGCGCTTTTCCTGCACATGGGGACACCGGCGCTGGCCTGCCCGGCGGGCCATAAGCAGATCAAAACGCTGAGCGACCCGAAGAAAATACCGCTCTACATCGCCTGCGACATCGTGATCGGCGAGAGCACCATGTACGCCGACTACGTCATTCCCGACACGTCGATCTGGGAGCGCTGGGGTACGCCGCACATCACGCCCGCAATGCTCACCACGGTGAGCAAGGTACGCCAGCCCACCGTTGCGCCGCTGGTCGAGACGACCACGGTGGACGGCGTCGAGATGCCCATCAGCATGGAGGCCTTCCTGATCGCCCTTGGCAAGGAGCTGGGTATCCCGGGCATCGGGAAGGACGCCTTCGGTCCGGGCAAGAACCTTCATCACCAGGATGACTGGTTCCTGAAGGCAATCGCCAACATCGCGACCGGGGACAAGAAAGGTGATTTCGCGCCCGCCGCGGATGCGGCCGAGATGGAAATGTTCCGGAAGGCGCGGCGCCACCTCCCAAAGAGCGTCTTCGACGAGGAGCGTCTGATCCGCGCGGCGGGCAAGAAGTACTGGCCCTCCGTCGTGTACGTCCTCAACCGCGGCGGGCGCTTCGAGAATTCCGACAAGATGCACAAGGGGGACAAACAGGCCCACCCTTTCAAGGGGATGTTCCAGATCTTCATCGAGAAGGTCGCGGCTGGCCGGAACTCGATCTCGGGCGAGCACTTCGACGGGCTCCCTCGCATCGAAGGCCCGACCACGGCCGACGGCAAGCCCATCGCCCTTGACGCCGCTTACCCGTTCCTTCTCAACACCTACAAGGACATGCTCGGCGGCCATTCCCGAACCATGCCGGGCAATCACTGGCTGGGAGAGCTTCTTTATGAGAACGCGGTCGTGATGAACCGTGTGGATGCGAAGAAGCTCGGCCTCACATCCGGCGATCGCGTGCGTGTCGCCTCCGCGACAAACCCCGAAGGCGCCTACGACATCGGGGGGGGCGACATCCGTTACGTGGAAGGGAAGGTAAAGGTCATCGAGGGGATCCGCCCCGGTGTCGTCGCTATCTCCGCGCACTTCGGCCACTGGGCCTACGGCTCGCAGGACGTGCAAATCGACGGCGAGCTGGTGAAGGGGGATCCGAGCAGGGCCCGCGGAATGCTCCCAAACCCGGTCATGCTCGAGGACACCGTGGTGGGAAACGTCTGCCTCACCGATCCTATCGGGGGGAGCGCTTCCTTCTACGACACCTACGTGAGCGTTACGCGCGTTTAGACAAACGGCTCGCCGGCAAGGAGCTTACGAGAATCTGGTTGTGCGCTTGGAGGAGAAGGGGTCTTATTCGGGTGGGCGCGCAACAACCTGGGGAGCGCCAATTCGCAGCGCACCAACCCGAAGGGGGGGACCATGTTTCGACCAAAATTCCTGATGAGCATCTGGCTCACCGCGATCGCCGGCCTGCTTCTCCTGCCCTGCGGTGCCGCCGCAGGGCGCGCGGTCACGACGCAGGATCTCGAGAATCTTCGGCAGGAGTTTTCCGGGAAGGTACAGGGACTCAGAGAGGAGAACGCCGCGCTGCGCAGCCGCCTCGAGGCGTACGACACGGCGAGAGATGAGCAGCGCGTGCGGCTGGACGAGATCGAGCTCAGCATCGAAGAGAGCGAAGGGCTGAACGCGGGCTACGACAAGGGCTTCTACATCAAGTCCGCCGACGACAAGAACAAGTTTGCGATGTCGGGCTACATCCAGTTCCAGGGGAACCTGTTCGAGCACAACGATATCCCCAAGAGTGCAAGGCCCGTGTTCAACGACGGGCTGGAGGGCACCAACCGCGACGACACCTTCTTCATCCGCCGGGCTCGCCTGAAGTTCAAGGGCCACGTCTGGACGAAGGATCTCGGTTTCGTGGTGCAGATTGGCTGGGACGGCGGTAGTCCGGGACTGAAAGACGCCTACATGGACTACAAGTTTGAAAAGTGGGCCCGTGTGCGCTTCGGCCAGTTCAAGCCCCCCTTCTCGCTGGAGGCCCAGCAATCGAGCAGCACCATCGAGACGATCGAGCGGGCGGCCATCGTGAGTATCCTGTCCATGGGCCGCCGCACGGGGATCAAGCTCTACGGGGATCTCCTCGACAAGCGCCTCTCCTACGGGCTGATGGTGGCCAACAAGGTCGGCTTTGGGAACCAGGGCCGGAACTCGCCCGATAACAACGACGAGAAGGTGATCATCGGCCAGCTGGTCGCGATGCCCTGGAAAACGAGTGACAACAAATGGGTGAAGGGTCTCAAGCTCTCGGGGGCGGTTGCGCATGGGAACAACGCGCCGACGAGCCTCACCGTGCACGACATCGTCAGCATCGGCGGGGGACGGAACCGGGTCCGGATGACGATTCCGGATATCGGCGGGCAACAAACGTCCTACGACCTCGGGTTCCAATGGATAGTCGACCGCTTCAAGCTGCAGGGCGAGTATCTCTGGGCCCATGTCGACAGGCGCGACGGGGATGTCGAGAATTCCGCCAGCCCCTTCGGCGCCCTGGGTCTACACCCCATCGATCTATCGGGGGCGTATCTGCAGGCCTCCTACATCATCTGGGAGGGGGAGACACAGAGCCTCGTGCCGGTCGTCAAGTACGAGTGGATGCACGTGCGGGGTGACGACAGGGTGAATGAGGAGTTTGAGACGAAGGCGTGCACGGGGTGTGACCTTGAGAGCAATACCCTGATAAGCCGATCGCTGGGAAGCGAGTATGACAACGACTTCCGGGCACTGACAATGGGGGTGACCTGGCACCTCAACCCGCGCTTCAAGATCATGGGGAACTGGGTCTACGAGAATATCGGGCAGGATCTCATCGGGCGGACGCGGCTGGACCGGGGGGAGAACACCGACCAGCACGTCTTTATGATCCGGAGCCAGGTGAAGTTCTGATCGGGCGATACCGGTTGGCGGCTTCCTATCGGCTCTCTTGCCGAGGATGGTTGGAACCGACGAAACCATGAGGGGCAAGCCAGTGAAAATACTGCTCGGAAAATGGATCCACCGAAGCGCCCTGCTCTTTATGGGCGCGCCTCTCCTGTTTCTGTTGGCTTCCCCCGCCGGCGCCGAAGATGAAGCCTCGATCCAGGGGCTCCGGGACGCCATTGGCGGTTTGCAGGCCCAGATCGATGTGCTGAAGGACAAGCTTCAGGATCAGGAGCTGATGAAGAACGATGCACCCGCGCCCGGACTGGTTCTCCCGGATGGATACAGTCTGAGGCTTGGCGGGCAGTACCGCGTGATGGGGAACAAGAGCAACTTCACGTTCCATCGCGCGGGCGTCCCGGGCAATCAGAACACAGAGAGCTTCATCAATCAGCGGCTGCGGACATGGTTCAACCTCGGTCAGCACCACGAGGCGGGGTACGGCGTCTACATGCAGCTCGAGATGGGCCACAACACGTGGGGGGACGATTTCGAGTTCCCGAAGACGCACGCGGCGAACGGCGACGAGGTCGGGGTTGAACTGCGCCGGGGTTTCCTCTGGGTGAAACCCAACAAGGACACGATCATCCGGGTGGGGGTGCAGGGGTGGCACGATCGCTTTGGCGAGCGGCCCTCCTTCGAAGACTATCTTTACAGCGTGGATGCCTACGACTCGATGCGGGCCGTTCTCGCCAACTCCGTCTGGGACTTCAACGTGGGCGGTGTTTCCGCCGAAGGGGCCTTTCGCGAAGACTGGCACTACCGTCTCGGCGCCTTCCTGCTGAGGGAGGGGAACAGGTCCTTCACGGGGGAGGGGGGGACGTACCTCACGACCGCCGACCTCGACTACGAATGGGGCTCCTCCCTGCTCGGCGCAAGTGTCTACTACCTGAAGGACCACGGCGGGTACTCCTACGGGACCTTTGGCGGTCCGGGAGCGCTCTACGACAGCGGCCACGACGTGTGGGCCGGTATTCGGGGGCACTTCGAAGTCGATCGCTTCAAACCATCGTTCTTCTTCATCTACAATAGGGGGAAGACGGACGATCCCGACTGGAAGCACGATGGCTGGGCCGCGAAGCTCGCCACGGCGGTCGACACCTCCATCGGCACGCTGGAGCTGCAGGCGCTCTACGCGACAGGAGAAGACGATTCCACGACCTCGAACTCAGGTGAGTTTCGCACCATCGCCCAAAGCGTTCGCGACAATTTCGGCTCCCAGGGGTACTGGAGTCTTCTCGGACTCACCTCGCCCCACGGTCCCTCGGACGTGAACGATCTCGGCGTGGGGCTTCAGAACAGGGGATTGGGCCTGTTCACCCTGCAGAGCTCGCTGAACCACGCGTTCACCGACAAGGTGGGCGGGACCCTTGCCGCCGGCTGGTTGAGATCCGCCGAGCACAATCCGGTGAGCGGGTCGAGCAATATCGGTGTGGAAGTGCTCGCCGAAGTCGGCTGGGAGCTGAAGCCAAACCTCAACCTGAACGTGGGGGGCGCGTATCTTTTCACCGGCGACTTTTACAGGGCTCCCGGGGCGGGCAACCCGGACGCTCTCTACGAGCTCTACACGCGCATGCAGCTGGAGTTCTGAGCCCCGGGCGCCGGCCCCCAGCTACTTCGGAGGATATGAACTATCAGCCGAGAGGCGGGTGGAAAAAGGACGAGAATTGAGTGTGTTCGTCTGCCCATCA
>CBDUXZ010000151.1:0-5715 GCA_965371325.1 uncultured bacterium
ATTTCCCGCGCGAAATCAGGATCTTCCAGCAAGGTACTAATCTTATCGGCCAGGATCCGGGGCTGCTTGATCGGAACGAGAAAGCCCGTCTTCCCCTCGCGAACGACTTCCCGGCAGCCCCGGATGTTCGTGGCCACGATCGGTTTGGCCATGGCGGCGGCTTCGAGAAGGCTTCGCGGATACCCTTCCCGGTGCGAGGGGAGCACCACCACATCGGTTGCGGCATAGAGCGCCGGAAGGTCGCGACGAAGTCCAAGGATGTGAAGACGCTCACCGATCTCCGCCGCCACCTTGCTGTGCTTTAAAATCTCCTCGCGTGTCAGAGCATCCCGTTTCTGCCATCGCTCATCGGGTCCGATGAGGAGGAAATGGGCGTCGCTGCGCCGCGCTGCGATCCGCCCTGCCGCTTCTAGAAATTCCAGATGCCCTTTTTCCTTCACCATCCGTCCGACCATGCTGACGACAGACGCCTTCGCCGGAATGCCAAGACGGTTCCGCATGCGAAGGGCGTCTCCCGGGCCGAAACGCTCCGGATTGAACTGCGACAGGTCGATGCCGTTTCCAAGAAGCTCGAGCTTTCGCGGGGGGCAGAGCCTCTCCTGGATGGCCGTTCGGTAGTCCTCCGGGCTCTGCGTGAACACGAGATCGGAGGAGGCCGCAGCCAGCCGCTCGATGCGTTTGTAGAACGCCTGCTTCCGGCGGGGCATCTCCTGGTGGAAGTAGTAGCCATGCACCGTTGCAACGACATGCGGCACCCGCGCAAGACGCGCCGCCAGGGGTCCGAGCAGATTCAGTTTCGGGTTGTGCGTGTGAACGAGACACGCGCCAGTTTCCCGGAAGTGCCGGGAAAGGCGCGAGATCGTTCCGAGATCCGCCAGGGGATTCAGCTCGCGGCTCGACTCGAGAACCGTCACGGGAATACCCTCGGCTTCGATTTCGGGAACAAGGGGCCCCGGGCCCGTCACGAGATGGGTGTCGAAGCCGGCCGCCTTGAGAAAGCGGAGCTGCCCGAGCATGAGAAATCGCCCGAAGAAATCCGTATTGACGACGTGCACGATCCGGGTGGCGCTACCCATGTGCCCCCCCCTCTTGCCGGCGGATCTCCGGGGGGTCATTCATCGCCCGAGACGCACGATGCGCGTCGCCCATGACGCGATCGTGCCATCTGCTGAAAACAAGAAGATTCCAGAGCCGACCCGCGTGATCTGCACGGCGCGCCTGATGCTCCTCGAGGAGTCGTCTCACCGCATCCGGCCGGAAGATTCCCTGGCGCCTGACCGTTTCCTCACTGAGGGTCTCGGCAAGAAGTGCTTTCAGATCCCCTCGGAACCATTCTGCAACGGGCAGCTCGAACCCGCGTTTGGGTCGATTTCGGAGCGAAGGCGGGATCAGATCGGCGCAGGCGTCCACGAGAATGGCTTTTCGCCTCCTGCCCCGGAGCTTCCACTGCGACGGCATCGCAAGCGCCAGAGAGATGACGTTGGGTGCAAGGAATGGTGTGCGAACCTCCAGGCCGTGCCGCATGCTCATACGATCGACCTTCGTCAGCATGTCCGATGGAAGCGTGTGCCTCAGATCCGTCTCGAGCATGGCCCCGAGAGAATCGGGCGATCGCGCGGTCCGGTAAAGGCGGACCAGGTTCTCCTCGGGGCTTTCCTCCGCTTCCTGCGCGGCCACTGTCGGCCCGTCGGCGAGGAGATCTCTTCTCTGCATTGGGGTGAAGACCTGCATCCACGCGACATGGCGTAGCGCGGGATCGGACTCGAACCGGGAGAGAAACTTGCGGATCCGCCGCAGCGATTCGCCCCGTGCGCTTCTGCGATCATCCGGGAGGCTACCGGCCAGCCGCGACAGAGCGCGCCGTAGGCGCGGGGGAACGCGCGCGTAACGCTCAGCGAAGCTCTCCCCCACGTATTTCCAGTAGCCGGCGAAGAGTTCATCGGCGCCATCGCCGGAAAGCGCCACCTTCACCTGGGACCGGGTGTGCCTGGAGAGAAGCGAGGTGGGAACCGCCGAGCTGTCCGCGAACGGTTCATCCATCTCCCCGAGCAGCGTCTCGACTTCGCGCAGCGCCTCTCGGGGATCCAGTACGATCTCCGTATGGATCGTACCGTGATAGCGCGCGGCTTCACGGGCACAATCGCGCTCGTCAAAGGCCGATTGCCCTTCGAAACCGATGTTGAAGGTACGGAGCGGAGCGTCCGAGGCGCGTGCAGCCAGGCCGGTGATGATTGTCGAGTCGATTCCCCCCGAGAGAAAAGCCCCGACCGGTACGTCCCCCCGGAGACGCGCGGCTACGGATGCTTCGAGGGCAGCGCGAAGGCGGACACGGGCTTCCCCCTGATCCACCGGTGCTTCGGCTGCGCGCCGGGGCGACCAGTAGATCGACTCTTCAATCTTCCCATCGCCGACATGGAGAATTCTCCCCGGCGGAAGACTTCTCACGCCTCGGAAGATCGTCCGTGGCGCGGGGATGACACTCCAGGCGAGGTAGTGATGTAACGCCCCCGGATCAAGGTCCAGGGATACCGCCGGATCCCTTGTGAGTGCGCCCAGTTCGGAAGCAAAGAGAAATTCATCTCCTGCCTCTGCAAAGAACAGAGGCTTCTCCCCGATTCGATCGCGCGCAAGCGTAAGACTGGCGTCGGTAGCGTCCCATATCGCGAACGCGAACATTCCATCAACACGCTGAAGGAATGCGCTCCCCTCTTCTTCCCAGCCGTGCAGCAGCACCTCGGTATCGGAGCGGGAGCGGAACGGATGCCGTGACGAGAGCTCCCTTCGTAGCGCCTTGTGGTTGTAGATCTCACCGTTGAAGACGATCGTGAGTCTTCCGTCCTCGTTCGTCATGGGTTGCGCGCCCGCGGGTGTAAGATCCACGATGGAGAGCCGTCGGTGCCCGAGTTCCACGTGGGGCTCCCCGGGCCTTCGCGTGCGGTTCCGCCAGGCGCCCTTCCCGTCCGGGCCCCGGTGCGAAAGCGCGCGCGTGATACTCTCCAGACGGCCCGTTTTGATGGTCCGCGGAGAGAGAATTCCGCTAATCCCGCACAAGGAAAGCCCCTCCGTTACGGTCGAGAAGCTCCCGGTAGATGAGCACTGTCTTCTCGATCATGGTTTCCAGATCAAAACGCTCGGTTACGCGTTCGCGTCCCTGTTTGCCCAGCGCATGTGCGTACTCGGGTTTTCTGAGAAGATCGATGATCGCCTCGGCCATGGCGCGTGGGTTGCCCTGGGGAACCACGAGGCCCGTCTGTTCGTGCTCCACGACTTCCGTCGTCCCGCCCACATCGGTCGCGACAACCGGAACGGCGCACGCCATCGCCTCGAGTGCCGAGACCGGAACGCCCTCCTGCCAGCTTGGAAGCACAACCACGTCACAGGCTGGAATGATCCGGTCGACATCATCGCGGGAACCGGCCAGCGTGACACAGTCGGATAAGCCTCCCCGCGCGATCTTTTGCGTGATCCTCTCCCGAAGCGGACCATCCCCCACAACCAGGAGGCGCGCTTCGCCAACCGCGCGTAGAACGAGCGGCATTGCCTCGAGGAGCACCTCGTGCCCCTTTTCGGGACGAAGGCCGGCGATAACGCCGATGACAGGCCCCCGGGGGGGAAGCGCAAGCGTGCTCTCCGCATAGGCCCGGTCCTTCTCCGGACGAAAACGGTTGGTGTCAACGCCGTTATGGATGAGCGCGATTCGTGATTCGGGAACAGCGGCGTGTACACGGAGCATCCGCGCTACGGTCTCCCCCACGGCAATCACCCGATCCGCCATGTGCAGCGAAACGCGATTGGCGAGCGCCATGGTTCGCGATCGCGTCTCCCAGGTGAGCGTGTTGTGCTGGGTATGCACCACGGCTCGAACGCCGGTGAGCCTGGCGAGGGCTCTTCCGAGGAGACCCGCGTGGAAAAGGTGTGTGTGGACGAGATCGAAGCGCCCCTCGGCGAGCAGTTGGCGGAGGCGGAGTACCCCCTTGAGGGCCCGCCCGCGATCCAGCCGAAGTTGCATAACCCGCGCACCGAGGGCTGCGAAGGCGGGGGCCAGAGTTCCTGGTCCCTTCAGGAAGGCCACGGTGAGATCGCAGCGAGGCGCCAAATCCCCCGCCAGCGCCAGGATCATCTGCTCCGCCCCGCCCGGCTCCAGGCAGGTTGTGAGCTGGAGGATGCGGGGCTTCACGGGATGCTCTCCGCGCCTGCGCGGCGGCCAAGAAACGCCCGGCCGGCCGCGCGTAACCCTTCGAATGACGGCCCTCTATGCAGGCTTCGCCCCAGGGGGGAGATTTTGAATCGAAACTCCTTCCAGCCCGTGTGCCGGTAGACCCCGAGGCGTGGCAACTCGAAGACGTCCGTCCCCTCCCCCTCCGTGCTGCAGGCATGCGTGTAGCCGGCGCGATCCACGAGCGCTCGTACCCAGGCCGTTGTGCGCGAGTAGGGATAACAGAAGGAGTTCACGGGGACTCCTAGGCGCTCTTCGAGGCGCTCGCGGCTGCCGTGAATCTCTTGCCACGCCACCTCTTCGGGAAGGCGTGTAAGGTCGAGGTGGGCATTCGTGTGGGAGCCGAAATGGACGAGACCCTCGGCCGCCATCTCCTCTACCATCTCCCATGTGAGCGCCCGGCTCTGGGTTGGATCGCCAAGCCGGTCCCAGGGAAACGGGCGCTCGGTCCCGATGTAATCGAGGGCGAGAAATATCGTCGCGGGAGCGTTGAGTTCCTTCAGGATCGGGTAGGCTATCTCGAAGTTGTCGCGATAGCCGTCATCGAAGGTGATGGCAGCCACGGGCGAGGGAAAATCGCGTAGCCCTGTCGCCACACCCTGCGCGATGGCCTTCAGGGGAACGATCATGTACCCGCGATCGATAAGCCATTTGATCTGCCGCCTGAAGCCTTCCGAAGAGACGCTCAGTGTGTCGTCACGGTGGTCGCTGATGCTGTGGTATTCGAGAACTAGCATTCTATGCTCCCATCCCACTGGCGGTCCCGCCCGGTTTCCCTCGAGCGCCAGCCTGCCGGATCGCCATAGCCAGCCTGGGCGCGGAGATGCGGACGTCGTACTCTGAAACGATGGTGGCGCGCCCTTCCTGTGCAAGCCGGGCGCCAAGCCTGGGCTCGCGCGCCAGTGCGAGGAGCCCGGCCACCCAGGCTTCCGTGCTGCCGGCAAGGAGGCCGTTCACACCGTGTTTGATGATGTCGGCGTTGGCGCCCACCGGACTTGCCACGGCGGGAATACCGCAGGCCATGTACTGGAGAAGCTTCGTGGCCGACTTCCCCCGAGACCAGCGATCATCAGAGAGAGGCATGATACCGACATCAAAGCCGCGCACGGCGGCCACCTCGCTCTCCTCGGTCCAGGGGAGAGTTTCCACTTCAACGCCCGGTGCGATCGATGAGAGCTTTTGCGCGAGGCCGTCGGCGGCGCCGACGGCGCGGAGGACGCAGGGCGTCTCCCGCGAAACGTGAGAGAGAGCTGGCGCTAGTCCTTCGAGGTATCCCGTCGTTCCGGGACTGCCGATCCATCCAATGACGAAGCGGCGATCGGTACGGGGTTCATCTCGCCCGGCCACGCCCGGACTCCAGCGCTCCGTATCGATGGAGGTGGGGATCACCATGGCTTGCGCGCCGAGGCGCGCCACCTCATCGCGAAGATACCGGTTGGCGACAACCACCTGCCCCGCGATACGGACGAGCCGCGCAAGCTTCTCCCGATCCCAGAGGA
>CBDUXZ010000152.1:0-5675 GCA_965371325.1 uncultured bacterium
TGAGGACTGAAACGAGGAGGGCGGTAACCAGGATGCCCCAGATCGCCACGTAGTTCGGGTGGGTCTGCTCTGTCGAAGCCGATTCTTGTGCCATGTCCGTCCCTCGTCAGGTCGTCAGATAGAGAAGCGGGAAGAGGAAGATCCAGACAACGTCCACGAAGTGCCAGTAGATCCCGATGTACTCGACGCGCTGGGGCGCCCGTCCCTCACGCACGGCAAGCAGGATAACGAAGATCGCCACCATCCCCCCCAGAACGTGCAGCGCGTGAAGCCCCGTCATCGTGTAGTAGAAAGACCAGAACAGGCTCCGCGCCGGTACGAACCCTTCCGTAATTTCGTGGGTGTACTCGAAAGCCTTCACGCACAGGAAGATGACGCCGCCCAGCAGCGTAAGGGAGAGATTCCGGGCCGCCTGTTTGAGATTCCCTTCCACGACAGCCGCGTGGGCCAGAACCATGCTCAGGCTGCTCGTGAGAAGGACGAGCGTATTGAAAGCGCCCGCTGCGTTCATCGTGTGCTGCGCCTCAATGCCCCACTCGGGATTCCGCCAGCGCAGCAGAATGTAGCAGCAGATGAGGCCCCCGAAGATCACCACTTCAGAGGCAAGGAACCACCAGATTCCCAGCCGCCCAGTGGGAACTTCGGTGCTCTCATTGAGCATATGCGCGGCGCGCGTTTGTTCGAGCATGCGTCGCTCCTGTGTTACGAATTTCCCTTAATCACCGGCGGCCGCTTCTGCGAAGATCAGACCGGGGCGTTCTGCGGGCGCCAATCCTCTTCGCGATCGGGCGCACTGTACTCGTAGGGCCCGCGATAAACCGTAGGCACGGTCTCGAAGTTGCCATGTGGCGGCGGCGATGGGACGGTCCACTCGAGCGTATTGGCTTTCCACGGGTTGACCTCCGCCTTGGGCCCCCGGAAGTAGCTCCAGATCGCGTTCACAAACACCGGAATCTGGGAGAGGAGCATGGCGATAGCTCCGGCTGTGGCGAGGACCTGAAGCTGATCGGCCTCGGGCGTCCGGAGCGCCTCGAAAAAATGCGGGTTCGAGATGCGGCGCTGGTGACCCATGAGGCCGAGGACGAACATCGGGAGGAAGGTGATGTTCATCGAGATGAACGTCAGCCAGAAGTGCAGCTTCCCGAGCGCCTCGTTCTGCATCCGGCCGAACATCTTCGGGTACCAGTAATACCAGGCCGCGAAAAAGGCGAAGAACGCCGGCGGGATCAACGCGTAGTGGAAGTGCGCCACCACGAAGTAGGTGTCATGGACGTAAATATCCACGGCCGCCGTCCCGTTGTGAATTCCCGTGACGCCTCCAAGGAGAAAGATGGCCAGCATGCCCAGGGCGAAGAGCATCGGCGTTTTGAACTCGATCGATCCGCGCCAGAGCGTTGCCATGAATGAGAACGTGATGATGGCAATGGGAACGGAAATAAGAATCGTCGTGATGCTGAAGGGCGTCGCGAGCCGCGGATCGATTCCCGCGATGAACTGATGATGCGCCCAGACGATAAAGCTGAGGACGCCTGTAATGATCGTCGCGTAGATAATCATGCGGTAGCCAAAAATCGGCTTTCGCGAAAACACGGGGAGGATCTCCGCTACCGCGCCAAGACCGGGGAGCAGGATGACGTAGACCTCCGGGTGCCCGAAGAACCAGAAGAGGTGCTGAAAGAGAACGGGATCGCCGCCGACGGCAGGATCGTAAAAGCCCGTGCCGACAAGACGGTCCAGCAGGAGCATCACCGCGCCGGCGATGAGGGGCCCCACCGAAAAGAGGAAGAGCACGCTCGCGGTCAGCAGCATCCAGACCATGAGGGGGAGGTCGAAAAGTTTCATGCCGGGCGCGCGATTGTTGATCGCTGTCGTGATGAAATTGATTCCTCCCATGAGGAATGCCGCGAACTCCAGCGCCACGGCGAGGATCCAGAGGGTGACGCCCCACTGGCCGCCCGAGTAGGCCGCACTGGCCGACAGGGGCGGATAGGAAGTCCACCCTCCGGCTGCAGCGCCTCCGGGGACGAAGAACGAAACGAGAAGGATCACCGTGCTCAGGAAGAAGACCTGGTAGGAGAGCATGTTGAGGCGCGGAAAGGCCATGTCGGCCGTTCCAATCATGAGCGGGAT
Organism: uncultured bacterium; assembly: GCA_965371325.1. Lineage (GTDB taxonomy): Bacteria > JAUYMQ01 > JAUYMQ01 > JAUYMQ01 > JAUYMQ01 > CBDUXZ01. The sequence goes on from CBDUXZ010000152.1 coordinate 2,131, forward strand.
CAGGAAGTTCCCGAAGGCCGCCAGGAGGATCGGCATGGCGACCCAGAAGATCATGATCGTCCCGTGCATGGTGACCAGAGCGTTGTATCCGTTGGGGCTGACCGTGCCGTACCCCGGAACCGGTTCGCCGGGATAGGCAAGCTGCACTCGCATGACGTAGGCGAGCAGTCCGCCGACGATTGCCATGAAAATGCCGGTGAAGAGATACTGCCGGGCGATGATTTTGTGATCAGTGGAGAAAACGTACTTTCCCCAGAAGCTTTCAGGGTGCGCGAGGGCAGCGGTCGTCATCCTTCCTTACTCTCCTCTTCCTCTGCGGAAGCCTTCTCCCGGATTTTCGTCTCGATCCATTGCCGGTAGGCCTCCGGACTCTCGGCGATCATCTTCCCCTTCATCAGTGTGTGGCCGAAACCGCAAATTTCCGCGCAGATGATCTCGAACTTTCCGGGCTTTGTAGCCTCAAACCATCCATTGATGCGGCGCCCCGGAACGGCGTCCTGCTTGAGGCGGAATTCGGCGACTGAGAACGAGTGCAGAACGTCTTTCGCGGTCAGCTCGAACCGTACGATCTCGCCGACCGGGACGTGCAACTCGTTCATGATCTCGATGTCGTCCTCTGTGTCGAGCTCGCCATCAGGGCCGGTCAGCGTGAACCGCCAGGCCCACTGCTGGCCGGTGATACGGACCAGTTGCTGATGTTCCGGGATGGATTCCTTGATGTTGTACCAGACGGGTGCGCCCACAGCTTCGATCACCAGGTCGAGGCAGAGGACAACCGCGCAAGGAATGAGAATGACAGACATGGCCCGAAGCGTCCGGCCTGGAAGGTAGGCTGCTCGCACGCCTTTCCTCCGGCGGAAACGCAGCACGGAATAGACGAGATAGAGTTCAGCCGCGACGAACCAAACGCCGACCACGATCGTAATGAAGATCATGAGCCGGTCGATATCACCCGCGAAGGTGGAGGCAGCCTCGGGGAGCCAGTTCGGCATGGCGACAATCTCTCCTTGAAGCGTGCGGCCGGCGCTCGAAGCAGCCGCAGAGAAAGAAAGCGTTGAATGAGTCCGTTACTCGTCCCAGCCGGCCCGAAGCCTTGCCATTGTCTGTGGCCGCCGGCGCAGAAGGAACCAGAACATTGCGAAGGCCGAGAGCAGGTTCGCGAGGGCGACCGCCCACGCGCCCAGGGCGCCTACCAGATTCGGTACGATGGTTATCTCGATGCCAAAGAGCACCGATTCGAAGAGCAAAAAGAGGAGCAGCAGGACCAGACCGAACTGCGGGTTCCGTTCGATGAGCGAAAACATCCACGCAATCACCGTACCGGCGATCAGAAAGAGCGCTCCGTGAAGCCCGGAGTACGCGAACACCATGGTCACGTTCACAGCCGTGACCTCCTCGACGCCTAACCCCAGAAACAGAACGCTCCCGATCAGCGCGGGCGTGAAGAACGGCTCGCGCAGGAGAGCGTCGAACAGAAGAAACCATAGGGCCACAACCGAGGCGCCGATCATTCCCGCGAGAACGCCGTGCTCCACGATGACGGCGATCCGGTGCGCTTCGTCCGCGCTCGTCGCAGGGATCGCCCGGGACTGTGGCGATGCGCTGGACATTTGGGGCTCCTTATATAGATGTAGGGCGCGGGCATAATACCAAACATGCAGATCAATGCGAATCCGCGGACGCCGGAATAGCGGTTTTCACCGCCGCGGGAATCGCAAAATTTGCATCTTTAATTCCGACTCGCACAGACGGGTATCCGCGATTCGCGCTGTTGAGATGTGAAATGGAAATGAAAGGTCGGAGGGTCAGTTCAGCCCGGCCTTCCGCAGGTTGATGAAGATTTGCTCCCTTGCCACGGGATCGCGGTAGGGGGGCGCCGAAGTGGACGCCCGGGAGAGGGAAAAGCCGGGGCTGAGCCTGAGGATTTCGGATACTTCCCGTTTTGCTTCGTCGTCGCGGCCCAGATCGACATAGACGACGGCCAGGAGAATGTGTGCCGACAGATAGTCCGGGTTGTAGTTCAGCGAGCGCTGGAGAGCCTCGATGGCCTCCTCAAACCTCCCGGTCATGCGATAGGCATTTCCCAAACTCACGTAGTGAGTGTGCGCCAGCGTAGATTTGGGATCCAGGCGCATCGCATTCTTCACAACCGGAATGGCCTCCTCGGGATACCCTGAGAGGTTCAGAACACCCGCGAGAACTGCCAGGGCGAAGGGGTCGTTCGGGCCGAGGGCGACTCCTTTCCGGGTCTCTGCCAGCCCTTCCTCATAGCGCCGGGTGAAAACGTAAACCGCGCCGAGGACCGAATGCGATGCGGGGAGCGAATCGTCCAGTTCAAGCGCCCTTCCGGCCTCTTCGAAAGCGAGTTTCATACCATCGGGATCGTCGGTCCATTGGTACATCCGGTCGGAGATGCGTGTGATCGCGATGAGTGAGTAGGCGGCCGCGAACTCCGGATCGATTTCAATCGCCTTCCGTAACATCTGCCGCGCCCGCGCGTTTCCCTCCTTCGTCGTCCGGGCCAGATAGGCTTGTCCCCGGAGGTAGTAATCGTAGGCTTCGAGACTCTTCGTCGGTGGTCGCGTGGGGAGGCCTTCACCGAGGCTGACCCGCAGCGCCGTGGTGATTTGCTTCGTCAGATCGTCCTGTACTTCGAAAATGTCTTCGAGCTTCCGGTCGTAGCTCTCCGCCCAGAGGTGGTGGTCGGTTTCGGTGTCCACCAGCTGCGCCGTCACGCGGACGCGGTCGCCCGACTTCCGCACGCTTCCTTCCAGGATGTACTTCACGCCCAGCTCCCGTCCGACGATGCCGAGCTTCACGGCCGTCCCCTTGTACGTAAATGAGGAGTTTCGGGATATCACGAAGAGCCCCTGAAGCCGTGCGAGTCCCGTGATGAGATCCTCCGTGATCCCATCGGCGAAGTATTCCTGCTCGGGGTCGCCGCTCATGTTCGTGAAGGGAAGGACTGCGATGGACGGTTTGTCGGGGAGTGCGAGTTCCTGTGATGGCCCGGGCGCGACCTGAGAGCCCTCTCCGCCGGGCTTCTTCCAGGCCCACCAGAGCGCAACCACGACGGCGATGACGAAGACGTGGGCCAGGGCGAGGGGAATCCGGCGCCTGCGGGATTGCGCCGGTGACGCGGGTGGGGAGATCGCTCCTGCGGAGGGCACGCGGTAAACGCGAAGGGGTTTGGGAATGTTCTTGACGGTTTGCTCCCCCAGATCCTCCGCTTCAAGCGAGAGCTTACCTCGAATCTGATCGTAGAAGCTTCCCGAGAGACAAATACCGCCCGGCTCAGCCATCCCTTCGAGCCGCGCGGCGATGTTGACGCCGTCGCCATAGATGCGATCGCCTTCCGTCAGAACATCCCCCAGGTGGAGTCCGATGCGGAAGTCCATCCTGCGGTCCTCTGGAAGGTCCTGATTTTTCTCTGTCAGGGACTGCTGGATTTCGACGGCGGCGCGGGCGGCGTCGAGCGCGCTGGGGAACTCCGCAAGAAGATTGTCGCCGGGTGTGTCGACAACACGCCCGTGGTGCCGGCCGAT
>CBDUXZ010000153.1:0-5658 GCA_965371325.1 uncultured bacterium
GTCGTGGTGATGGGGCCGACGGATCGCCGCTACGGTGCGATGAGTGAAAATTACGGCCACGTGGTGCGGCGCGATGTCCGCTGCGGCCCCTGCCATCTCAAGGTGTGCCCGCTCGATCATCGCTGTATGAAGCTCATTCAGCCGGAGGAAGTGGCCGCCGCGGCGGAGGTGGCGCTTGGTGCGGGGGCTGAACGATGAGCCGGCAGGTCCGGCAGTTCAGAGGGGCCATCGACGCGTTTCGAAGCACGAAGATCGCCGTCCTGGGCGATTTCACCGCGGACGTCTACGTCTATGGAAAACCGCACCGTGTTTCCAGAGAAGCGCCCGTGGTTGTGGCCCGTTACGAGCGGGAGTCGATGGTGCCGGGCGGCGCTGCGAACGTCGTCATTAATCTCTGGGCGCTCGGAGCGAAGGCGCTTCCGGTGGGTGTTGTCGGCGAGGATGCCCAGGGGCGGGATCTGGTCGAACAGCTCATCCGGCGTGAGATTCCCGTTAACGGTATCGCGAGAGATTCGCGTTCGCCTACGATCACGAAGACCCGCTTCATGGTCGGGGACGTTTACGCCCCTCCGCAGCAGGTGTTCCGAATCGATCACCACGCCGACGCCCTGCTCCACGAAGCCGCGGAGTCAACAGTTCTCGAGTCGCTGGACAAGGCCGCGGCGGAGGCCGACGCGTTGCTCGTCTCCGACAAGGCGCACAGCGTGCTCACCGAAAAGGTGGCGGCGCGCGTCCGCGAAATAGCGGCCTCGGGAAAGCTTGTTTGTGTCGACAGCCACGCGCGGTACGAATTTCTCAAGGGTGTGCGAATCGTGACACCCAACCAGCGGGAGGCGGAATACACGATGGGTATTCTCGCCCGGAGCGAGGAGGATGTTGTCCGTCTGGGGTTTCGTCTGCTTGAGCTCCTCGAAACAGCCATTGTCGTGATTACGCGGGGAAACCAGGGGATGATGCTCTTCGAGGGGGGCGGGAGTTTCACCAAGATTCCGGTCAGCAATTCGGACGATGTCATCGACGTCACGGGCGCAGGGGACACCGTGACCAGCGTCCTAACGCTTGCGCTTGCAACCGGCGCGGATCCCCTCACAGCCGCGCTTCTGGCCAATCACGCCGCGGGCATGGTGGTCATGCAGAGCGGCTCGCGGGCGGTGAGCGCGGAGGATCTTCTCGAGGCGATCCTCGACTGGAAAGAGGAAGGCCAGGGGCGATGAACGAGAAAATTGTTCTCGATCACGCGGATCTCGCGGCGCGCATCAAGGATCTGCGGGCAGAGGGACAAAAGGTCGTCTTCACGAACGGCTGCTTCGATCTGCTGCACGTGGGTCACGTGCGTTTGCTGAGAGGGGCGAAGGCAGAGGGAGACGTGCTCGTCGTGGGACTGAACAGCGATGCGTCGGTGCGCGAGCTCAAGGGAGAGGGACGGCCTTTGCAGAACGAAAAGGAGCGTGCGGAAATACTCGCGGCTCTGCGCTGCGTCGATTTCGTCACGGTCTTCACAGGCCTTCGTTGCGATGACGCTCTTGCAACGCTCCGTCCGAACGTGCACGCCAAGGGGAGCGACTACACGCCCGAAACGGTTCCGGAAGCGCCGACGGCCGAGGCTATTGGCGCCCGTATCGCCATCGTCGGTGATCCCAAGAATCACTCGACGAAGGACATCATCTCCCGCATTCGCGATTTTGGCAGGGGTGTATAGAAAGAAGGCGCGCATGCGAATTGGCATCATCATCAATTACTACGATGCCTCCCGGGGGGGGGTGGAGCGTTACGCCGAGACACTCACGCGCGCCCTGCTCGCGGGTGGGCACGAAGTGCACCTCATCGCGTTGGAAGGGAGGGATCTCCCGGAGGGGGTTGCGTTTCATCCGGTGGAGGCCGCAACTTTCTGGTCGCCGGTCAAGACGTTTTCTTTTGCCGCGGGGGCGGCGCGTGTTCTCGATCGTGAGGCCGGGGCGTGGGACGCCGTCCTGGGGCTTGCGCGGACGGTGCGGCAGGACGTCTATCGGGAAGGCGCCGGCGCTTACGGCGCGCTCCTCCGCGCCCGATCGCGGGACGGCCGCTGGCGAAGCGGCGAAGTACTCGCCCGCATGAATCTGCGCCACGCGGCCCAGATCACCATGGAACGACGCATCTTCGCGGCCTGGCGCCGGAACGAAACCCGGCGATATCTTTTCAACTCGCGTCGCGTGCGGGATGAAATCCTGGACCTGCACGATGTTCCGCCCGAGCGAATGGATGTTCTGCACAACCCCGTCGACACGGCGCGATTCGACCCTTTACGATGGCGCCCGCGACGCGAGGAGACGCGCCGCGCAATGGGGGTTCCCGGCGAGGCATACACCGTGCTCTTCTCGGGGAGCGGGTTCAACCGGAAGGGGCTCGACCTCGCTGTCGCGGCCGTGGCCCGCTCATCTGCGGAGCCCTGGCTCGTCGTTGCGGGAAGGGGTGACACGGGCCCCTACCGGTCCCAGGCAGAGCGCCTCGGGGCGGCCTCGCGCGTCGTCTTCGTCGGGCTCCGAAGCGACATCGAGGCGGTCTACGGCGCCTGCGATGCGCTCCTGGCGCCTACCCGCTACGATGCATTCTCGAATGCCACGATCGAGGGCCTCGCGATGGCGCTACCCGTGATCACCACGGTGATGAACGGTGCTTCGGAGATCGTGACGGAGGGGCGCGAGGGGTACGTCGTGGATGACGCAGAGGATACGGCCGCCCTCGCCCGCGCGCTCGATCGCCTTGCAAACGACAAAGAGCGCGAGGAGCTGGGGCGTCGGGCGCGCATCCGAGCGGAGGCGCTCAATCCACGCGCGCATGCCGACGGCGTCGTCAAGGTGCTCGAGGCCGCTGTCATGATGGGCGAACCGGGTGGAGGCTGATGTCCCGACGCTTGCTGCGAGATGGCGTTCGCTGGGAGATAGACGGCCTGAGCGACGAGGCCGCCAACGCTCTGTTTGCCTGGGCTGCCGGCGAGGAGGCCCCTGGGGAGATTATCAAGGAGAACCGGGCCCGCCGCGTCATTCGCCTTCCCGGCCGCCGGGGCGATCTCTATCTCAAGCACCACCGCGTGGGTGGTTTCCCGGACCGCCTCAGGTCTCTCTTTCGTCCCTCCCGTGCGCGGGCGGAACGGGAGACGGCAGGGAAGCTGAGTGAGCTGAAAATTCCGACCATCCGTCCCCTCGCACTGGGCGAGCGGCGGCATCTCGGACTGATCGTGGAGTCGTTTCTCATCACCGAGGGAATCAGCGGCGCCCGTTCCCTCGACATCCTCCTCGAGGAGCGGGATACGCCTCCGCCGGGCCCGCCGCGCGCCCGCTGGCGCAGAGCCCTTGTTCGCGAGCTGGCCGGTGTTGTGTCGGCGTTTCACCGGGAGGGTTTTTATCACCGTGATCTGCACCTGGGGAATTTTCTGGTGAGATCTTCCGGCAGTGCGGACGTCGCGGTCTGGCTGATCGATCTGCACAAAGCGCGGGTCTCGCGGGCTCGCGAGTGGGTGACCGACCTCGCGTGGCTGGACTATGGTGCGTGCCCCTGGGCCTCCAGGACCGATCGCCTGCGGTTCCTGAAAGCCTATCTCGAGGCGATGCCCCGGGAGCGTCTCGGGGATGCGCCGGGTGCGTCGAAGAGGACGCCGGCGGAGTCCTGGAAGAGGGCCGCGCGCACGGTGCTCGCGGCGTCGAACGAACGAGCGGATCTGCACCGGGCCCGCCGCGAGAAGCGCTCCCTGCGAGGCGGACCTCACTTCGTACGCGAGCCGACGCCCCTCGGCCTGCTGCATCGCGCAGAGGATGCGGATCGTGAGGAGATCCTCGCGGCGTCGCGGCTTTCAGAGGACGGGTCCGGCGGGGACGTTCTGCGTGAGACGTCCCGGGCCCGCGTGGTTCGCGTCAGGCTCGAAGACGGGCGGACACTATGCGTGAAGCGCTACAGGAGATCCCGGTGGGCGTTTCAAGCGCGTGACCGGGCGCGCGCTGCGTGGCGCGCGGCCGAGGGGAGCCGGCTGCGGGGAATCGCCACGCCCCGCGCCCACGGGCTCATCGAGGGGGCGGGGGGGCGTGGCAGTTCGGTCTTCGTCATGGAGGATCTCGGCCACCTCCCGTGGTTGACCCATTACGCCGCCCTTACGCTTCGCCGGCCGGGCACTCCCCGTGCCCGGCGCAGGGCGCACGCGGTGGCGGTGGGCGCCTGGCTCCGGCGTCTACATGCGGCCGGACTACGCCACGCGGATCTCAAGGCTGGCAATATTCTTGTGGATGAAGCGGGGGAGGGCTGGCGCTTTCTGCTTCTCGATCTCGAAGACGTCGATTTCCCGGGAAAGGTAATGGCCGCCGATCGAGAACGTGCCCTGGCGCAACTCTGCGGCTCGCTCCCGCCCCGGGTCAGCCGCACCGACCGGTTACGCGCCTTCAGGGCCTACGCCCGGGGCGGAACTTTTGGGGGCGCGCGCGAGACACGCGATGCGCTCACGCGCGTTGTGCGGCAGAGCATTGCCCGGGGGCATCTCTGGGGACCCGGGGCGCGGAAGTGGGAGCCGGAGCCGGAAGGCTACGGCCGCTCCCCCGGCGCGCGATCGCTGCCCCTGGGGCGCACTTGAAGGGATGACGTGCTGACCTCATTATTTCGTGCCCGGCTGCGCCCATCGTGAGAAGATGGCCGCCGGAAACGAGGCACGCTCTTTGTCCAAAGCCCGGGTCGCGCCCGGCGGGGGGAGTCTCATGAGCACGATCGGCGACAAAACGGAGGACGGGGTGAACGAGGCGCTCCTTGCGGAGTTCTACAAGGGACGGAACGCGCTCGTGACCGGCGGGATGGGATTCATCGGCTCCAACCTCGTGATACGGCTTCAAAACCTCGGGGCGAACGTAACGGTTGCCGACGCCATGATTCCCGACTACGGTGGCAATCTCTTCAACATCGAGCCCGTTCGGCGCAAGATTGCCGTGAACTACTCTGATATCCGCGATTCGAATGCGATGAACTGGCTTATCCGCGACAAGGATTTCGTTTTTCATCTTGCCGGGCAGGTCTGTCACATCACGAGTCTTACAGATCCCTTTCCGGACATCGATATGAACATCAAGGGGACCGCCGTGTTGATGGAGGCCGTACGGCACTCGGCCCCCCGCGCCAAGGTCGTCTACACGGGGACGCGGGGGCAATACGGGCCTTCCGTGAAGCTTCCGGTCAACGAGGAAGCGCCGACCAATCCCAAGGGGATCTACGAGATATCGAACCTCACGGCGGAGAAGATCATCAAGGTCTATAACGACACCCATGGAATTAAATCCGTCCTTCTCCGGATCTCGAACGTCTTTGGCCCGCGCGCCCAGATGAAGCACTCCCGTTTTGGTGTGGCGAACTGGTTCGTGCGGCTCGCCATCGACGGGGAGGTCATCAAGGTCTTCGGCGATGGAAAGATCCTTCGCGACTTCCTCTATATCGAGGATTGCGTTGAAGCGATTCTTCTGGCAGCCACGAGAGAGGAGGCCGTCGGGGAAATTTTCAACGTGGGGGTGGACAAGCCCGAGACGTTCCTCGAGCTTGCAAAGACTATCATCGACGTCGCGGGGTCGGGGCAGTGGGAGTTTGCTCCCTTCAGTGCCGAGCGAGCAGCGCAGGAACCGGGCGATTTCTACTCGGACATCACGAAAATCCGCA
>CBDUXZ010000154.1:0-5603 GCA_965371325.1 uncultured bacterium
CCCCGGCCATGATCCTCTGGATGGCCCTCGTGGTGGCGCTTCTCGCGACGGCGGTGGAACTTGCCACGCCCGCGGGCCTCGACAACCTGACCATTGCGTTTGTTGCGGCTTTCTCCACCTATTTCATGCTCCACGCGGGGTTCGTCGAGAACGCCGTCCTCGGCATCGGCGTTTTGCTGAGCCTCTTCGTCGCTGTGGCTGGTTACCGGTCCAGGGCGCTCGATCTTTCAGGATGCGCGGCCGCCTTCATCCTCGGCACGGTCATCTTCGGTGTGGGGGGATGGCGGTGGACGCTCCCCATTCTCGTCTTCTTTATCTCTTCGACCCTGGTGGGGCGGCTGGGACGTGACCGGCGGGCTGGTATCGAGAACGTTGTCGCCAAGGAGGGCGCGCGCGACGTTTACCAGTCGATGGCGAACGGCGGGGTGGCGATGGCGATCATCCTGCTCTGGTACTTCACCGCAGACCCACGGCTCTACTACGTTTTTCTCGGGACGCTTGCGGCCGTAACCGCCGACACGTGGTCGAGCGATATAGGCGTACTTTCCAAAAGGCCGCCCGTCTCGATGACTACCGGAAAGCCGGTTCCCCGCGGACTCTCAGGCGGGGTCACGCGGCTTGGTTTTGTCGCGGGGGTGATCGGATCGCTGCTCGTTGTTTCTACAGGGCTCTTCCTCGACCCCCACCTTTCGATCGGCAACGATCTATTTTTTGTCATTCTCGCGGCGGGTTTCATCGGCACCGTCAGCGACAGCTTCCTCGGGGCTACGGTGCAGGGGATCTTCCGCTGTCCTTCTTGCGAGAACCTCACCGAACGCCGTATTCACTGCGGCGAGCACGAGACCGTGCTCCATTCCGGGTCGCGTTACGTCAACAATGATCTGGTGAACGTGATGTGCGGATTCTCGGGCGGGCTCTTCGTCTACGTGGCGCTCGCGCTCGTCCAGTAACCTCGCCGCGACCGATGTCGTACGTTCAGCGAGCCCAGCCGTTTAGTGGCCCAATTTACAACTCCGCTAACGTCTGGGCAGCCGATGCATCCCCGTACTTATGAACTGGACCACTTAGGACTTCCACTGAATGTTCGCGTGATCGGCGTAGCTGTCCGATTCGACCTGAATGGTCGTGTGATCGATGTCGAAGCCGCGCTTCAGGATCTGCTTCGCCTCGACCAGGTTTCTACCGGCATCCTTGAACCAGTCGTCGCCCACGATGAGATGGACGGAGAGGGCGGGCATGCCGCTCGTGATGCTCCAGACGTGCAGATGGTGGACACCCAGAACGTCCGGGATGGCCTGAAGGGTCTTCGTGATCTCCGTCGGATCAATGTGGTGAGGCGTGGCTTCCAGCAGAATGTCGACCGACTCACGCAGAATATGAAATGCGCCGAAAAGAATAACGACGCCGATGAGACAGCTAACCAACGGGTCGGCGGCGGTCCATCCCGTGTAACGAATGATGACGGCGCTCGCGATGACGCCCACCGACGTGAAGGCGTCGCTCATGATGTGCATGGCCGCAGCGCGGAGGTTCAGGCTTTCTGTCGAACGGGAAACAACGGCGTAGGAGACGATGTTCACGAGCAGGCCGATCGTGGCCACAACGATCACTATCCCGCTCTCGATTTCACGGGGCGAGAGAAACCGCTGGTAGGCGTTATAGAAGATGAAGCCGCAAACTCCGATCAGAAGAACGGCATTCAGAAGCGCGGAGAGAATCTCGAGTCGATACCAACCGTAGCTGCGGCGCTGGCCGCCCGGCAGTACGGCAAAGGTGAGGGCCAGATATGCGAGGAGGAGGGCGGAGAGATCGGTGAACATGTGGGCGGCGTCGGAGAGCAACGCCAGGCTGCCGCTCTTGAGGCCTCCCGCGATCTCCATGAGCATGATCACGCCCGACAGGCCCATGGCGAAAACGAGCCTGCGGCGCTCGGTCGCGCGGCTTTGCTCATCGCGCCGGTGCTTCGCTTCGTCTTTGAGTTGTTCGGTCAAGGGCCTCCTTCCGGGGGTATAATTCCGATCACCGTCTACAGGCCGCCCGGTTCGTCCCTGGCGGCGCGGACCGGGAGCGCTATTCTAGCGACGCGGCACCGTTGTTACCACAGCCCTGGGCGCGAGGCCCGGCCCCGCGGCGGGGCGTGAAACAGGTTTTCGAGGGGAGCGTCCCGGATATTGCAGGGTCCCGCCCCGTGTGACAACAGCAGGTTGGGAGTGTTTCATGCGCCTGTCCCGGTTTACACGAATTCCCCGCACCCTGCGTAACATCGCGAGGGGGCGGGAAATCATCGCGATCATCGCCCGCTTCGGATTTGACGATCTACTCGATCGTACGGGCCTGGCCCCGCGCTACGCCAGACTCCGGCGTATTTTCCGTCGGGGCTCCCCTGACGACACGGCGGGCCGGTGCTCCACCGAAGCGCGAATCCGGATGTCGCTGGAAACCCTTGGTCCCGCGTTCATCAAGTTCGGCCAGCTCCTCGCCTCGCGCCCCGATCTCCTCCCTGATTCTCTGATCAGCGAGCTACGAAAACTCCAGGACAAGGTGCCCCCCTTCCCGCTGGAACAGGTGGAGCGCGTGATCTCGGAAGAGCTCGGTAAGCCTGTCGCAGCCATCTTCGCCGAGTTTGACCCGCAGCCCCTCGGTGCCGCGTCGATTGCGCAGGTGCACCGCGCCCGGTTGGCCACCGGGGAACAGGTGGTCGTCAAGGTACAGCGGCCCGATATCCGGGGTGTTTTGCGAAATGATCTCGATATTCTTCATACCCTGGCCGCGCTCATCGAGGAGCGCATCCCCGAATCGCAGCAGTACCGGCCCGTCGGGCTGGTCGAGGAGTTCGAGAAATCGATCCTGCGGGAGATCGATTTCACAAGGGAGCTCTACTACCTCCAGCGCTTCGCCAGGCTCCTGGCCGACGACGAGACCGTCCATGTTCCGGAGGCCTTCGATGAGTACTCGACCTCCCGCGTTATCACGATGGAGTGGATCGACGGCATCAAGGTGGATCGGCTGGGGGAGATCGATCGTGCCGGGATCAACCGCAGGGCGATCGCCGAGAACGGAACGCGGCTTGTGCTCAGACAGGTGTTCGAGTTCGGGGCCTTCCATGCCGACCCTCATCCCGGAAACTTCTTCGTTCTTCGCGACGGGCGGATTTGTCTCGTTGACTACGGGATGGTGGGGACGGTGGATCCGGATCGGGTAGATGAGCTCCTCACCTTCATGGTCGCCGTTCTCACCAACGACATGAACCGCATGGCGCGCCTCTTCGGCGACATGGGACTCATTGACGAGCACGTGGACGTCCGCGGCCTGAAAGCGCAGACGGGGGAGTTTGTGGCGCGCTATACCGATCTCCCGCTAAACCGCCTCGACTTCGGTCGGTACATCGCGGAGCTCTTCGAGATCATCCACCGGTTCCACGTCCGTCTCCCCTCCGACATTCTGCTCATGGCGAAGACGGTCGCCACGATGGAATCGGTCGCCCAGACCATTTCCCCTGACTTCGATCCGTTCTCCGTCATGCGCCCTTATCTGGTGAGTCTCTATGTCCGGCGTATCACGGATCCCGAATATCTCGTCAAGAGCGCCGCGGGCATGGTCGAGGACTACCGCCGTGTGGTGAAGATGCTCCCGGGGGCTATCGAGGAGATAACGGGAAAGATTCGCCGTGGTGAACTTCGCATGATTCTCGATCTCCCGGACGTGCGGGCCGATTCCGCGGCACGCGCCGGCGCTGCGAACCGCATCGCCGCGGCCGTGGTCATCGGTGCGGATATCCTCGTTTCGGCTCTTTTTCTCATCTTTCCCGCCGGCCCGGAGATTCTGGGGGTTCACCTGTCGGTCATTGCCGGGGGTGCGGGGCTCGCGCTCGCGGGCATGGCCACGCTCGTTCTCGCCGGCGCCATGTGGCGAAGCGGTCGGGATTGAGCGGCTTCCACCGTCTTGTCGCGCGGGCCTGCCTCTGATACAAATAGGGTAGTGGCTTCGGATACCTTGGCCGGTTGCACGCTGAAGGCTAGAGGTTTTCGGGGGTCCTTTCGGGGGTGAGCGGTCGCATCGCGGCGCCATGTCTTTCCATGCTGTTCCGGCACCGGGTCGTTTTCTTCTCGCTGGATCTTTCCTCTACTTCTGTCGTCCCTGGTACGACAACCGGCGCCGCCACACCCGGTCCCCCGGGGTGTGCGAAAGGGAATGATTCATGGCGGGCAGGTCGCGGAAAACCGGGCGCATCATCGTCGTCTCGAACCGGGGGCCTTTCCGCTTCAGGAAAATCACCGAGGGCTTTCGCTCGGACCGCACGATCGGCGGGCTCGTCTCGGCGCTGGATCCGTTGCTTCGCCGGACGGGCGGCACCTGGGTGGCGTGGGACGACGAATTCCGGAAGGGGGATGTTCTCGGAAGCCGCGTGAAGGTTCCCCTGCAGCAGCCCGAGTACGTCTTCAAGCGGCTGCAGCTCTCGGAGCGGGACGTCAAATTATTCTACCAGGGCTTCTCGAACCGCGCCCTGTGGCCCCTCAGCCACTACTTCCTCGATCGTTGCGAGTTCGACATCGATCAGTTCGAGCATTACCGCACGGTCAATGAGCTCTTTGCCGATGCGGCGAATGAGGAGGCGAAAGAGGGCGACACGATCTTTGTTCAGGATTACCATCTCTCCCTGGTTCCCTCGAAGTTGCGACGCCTGGGCACCAAAGCGCGTATAGCGTTCTTCTGGCACATCCCGTTCCCGCCCTGGGACGTATTCCGGATTCTTCCGTGGCGCGAGCGCATCATGGGGGGATTGCTCGATGCGGATCTTATCGGTTTTCATACCAGGTCCTACGTGAGACACTTCGCCACGAGCGCGGCGAAACTGTTCGGCGCGAAGTGGGACGAGTCGGCAGAGACTCTGTATGTGGGGGATCGCAGCATCCGCGTGCGCGCCTGCCCGCTCGGGATCGAGTTCGAAGAGTACGAGCGGCTGGCCCTCTTGCCGGAGACCCAGAAGCGGGCGTCGGTTATACGCAGGAAGCTTGCCACGCCGATCATCATCCTGGGCGCCGATCGTGTGGATTACTCCAAAGGCATCCTTGAAAGGATGGCGGGCATCCAGCGTTTCCTCGAGCTCTATCCCCAGTACCGTGGCGAGATCTCCTTCGTGCAAATCGCGGTTCCGAGCAGAACGGAAGTACCGGAATACCGGACGATCATGCGCGCCATTGACGAGACCGTCGGCCGGATCAATGGTCGGTTCTCCGAGGAGGGTTGGACCCCGATTCATTACTACAGCCGCGCATTCCCCCGCGAGCGGCTGGCCGCTTATTACCTATCGGCCGACATCGCTCTCTTGACGCCCCTTCGCGACGGGCTGAATCTCATTGCCAAGGAGTACGTTGCCTGCAAGCCGGAGGGTAACGGTACGCTCATTCTGAGTGAGTTCGCGGGAGCGGCGGAAGAAATGGAAAATGCGCTCATCGTGAATCCCTACAATGTGGATGAGGTGGCGGAGAAGCTCAGGATTGCGGCAGAAATGTCGTCGGAGGAGCGCAGGCGTCGCATGGGCCTTTTGCGGGAGCACGTCTCCGCGCACGACATCAACTGGTGGCGTGACGAGTTCCTCGGAG
>CBDUXZ010000155.1:0-5581 GCA_965371325.1 uncultured bacterium
CGGGCAGAGTAAGCCCCCTCGGGCTCCCTGGATCCCATCGTTATGTGGTACAAAATCTTGAAAAGTATCAGAAATAAGGGCCCCGCGGGGCCAGGGGAGGAGGATGAAGGCACATCGCGCCAGCCGCACCGCCGAGGGAATAGCAGCCGTTCGCGCCGTGGAATCGCTCCGCCCCGTGGGGGAGCGCCTCTTCGAAGACCCCTTCGCACGGGGCTTTCTGGGCCGGCGCTACGGGGCCCTGGCCCTCCTCGCGCGGATCCCGTCCTTCCGGAACCTTCTGGTGAGGCTCTATGAGCAGCGCCTGCCTGGCACCGTGGCCTACGCGGTCTGCCGCACGCGCTACATCGACGATGTGCTGACCGAGGCCGTCCGAGCGGGGGCGGAGCAGGTGGTGATCCTCGGCGCGGGCTTCGACAGCCGCGCTTACCGAATGGCGGCGCTCGCGCGCACGCGGGTCTTCGAGGTGGATCACCCGGCCACCCAGGCCGCAAAAAGGGCGCGGCTCGCGCGCATGCTTCCGGTCGTTCCTCCCCACGTCACGTTTGTGCCGATCGACTTCGAGAAGGAGAAGCTGGAGATCGCGCTGTTGCGGGCCGGCTATCGCGCCGGCGCACGAACATTTTTCATCTGGGAGGGCGTGGTCTCCTACCTGACGGCCGAGGCCGTCGCCGAGACACTCCGTTTCGTCGCCGACTCGTCGGGGCCGGAGAGCCGCATCGTCTTTACCTACCTCCACCGGGGAATTCTCGACGGCACGGCGCGCTTCGAGGGTGCCGGCTCGCTCATCGCGTATGTGCGGCGGCAGAAGGAGCCCTTCTCCTTCGGATTCTACCCGGATCGACTGGCGGCCGATCTTGCGGAGCGGGGTTTTGATCTCCTGGAAGATCTCGGCGCCGCCGAGTGGCGCGCCCGCTACCCCGCAACCTTCGAGGCGCTGGATGTGAAGATCACGGGCTTCACACACGTGGCCCTCGCCCGCGTGCGCGCATGATCGGCACGCTCGGAGAGCTCTCGGCGCGGCTCGCGCATCGCTGGATGCCGGATCCGTTCGTCTTCGCAATTCTGCTCACCGCTCTCACGGCAACCCTCGCCGTGGCCTACGGGCCCAACGTCGCGCCCGATGCGCTTCGCACCGGGGAGCAGGTGGCCCTCAACCAGGACGAGACCGGGCGGGACGCTGCGATCGCGCAGCAAACCGGGAGCGGCGAGGAGCCACGGGTGGGTGTGCTCCCGCGCGTCAGGCAGGTGGCCCGTTACTGGATCGATCCAGACAAGGGGTTCTGGTTCCTGCTGAAGTTCGGCATGCAGATGACGGTGATCCTCGTGACGGGCTTCGCCCTGGCGACAACGCCGATCGTCAGGCGCATGATCGACCGACTCGCGGACGTTCCCCGCGGACCGGGAAGCGCGGCGGCGCTCGTGGCCTTTGTCGCCATGGCGGCATCGTTCGTTCACTGGGGGCTGGGGCTGATGGGGGGCGCGCTTCTGGCGCGGGCCGTGGGGCTTCGGGCGCGTGCGCGGGGCGTTCCGATTCACTACCCGCTGCTGGGGGCGGCCGGTTACATGGGGCTCATGGTGTGGCACGGCGGGTGGTCGGGATCGGCGCCGCTGATTTTTGCCAGCGATCAGCTCGGGATGCTGGGAGAGGGCGGCGCGCTGCCGTTCTCCATGACGATCCTGAGTCCGATGAACATCGCCGTCGCGCTGATCCTGCTGGCCGCGGTTCCCGCGCTCTTCTACTTCCTGGCGCCGCGGGAAGCGGCGCGGCTCGCGCCCTGTCCTCTCGCGGAGGAGGCGGCCGCCCGGGTGGAGTTGCCGACGGACGCGACGCCGGCGGCCAGGCTCAACCGCTCACGGCTTCTGGCCTGGGCCATCGGCCTGGCGGGCCTTTACGCGGTGATCGGTTACGCGGTGGGAGCGCCCCGGGCGGATCAGATCGCCGTGATCAACGGGGTCTTCCTGTTCACCGGTCTGATCCTGCACGGCTCACCCGGCGCGTACGTTCGCGCCATCACCGAGGGCGCGCGCGGCGCGGCGGGGATCATCCTGCAGTTCCCCTTTTACGCGGGCATCATGGGGATGATGAGCGCCTCGGGGCTGGCGGCGCTGGTTTCCGCCTGGTTCGCGCGCGTCTCAAGCCCTGAAATGTTTCCGGCTATGGCGTTTGTTTCGGCCGCGCTGGTGAATTTCTTCGTCCCCTCGGGCGGAGGGCAGGTGGCTGTGCAGGGGCAGGTTCTGATCGATTCCGCGAGCAGCCTGGGCGTGCCCGCGTGGAAGGCGGTGATGGCGCTCTCCTACGGGGATGAGATCGGGAACATGCTACAACCCTTCTGGGCCCTCCCTCTGCTGGCCATCACCGGCCTCGAGGCGCGCCAGATCATGGGCTACACCATCCTGGTGATGCTCCTCTCCGCCCCGATCTTCATCGCCGCGCTCACCTTCTTCTGATCAACGAATGGGGTCAGGTCTCTATATTGCGCCCACTTCGGTTGCCTGCAAGGTCGGTATCCCGGTGCGGGGGGCGCAATATAGAGACCTGACCCCATTAAAGTTTGAAGACGCGGCGGGCGTTTTCGTGGAAGAACTTCGCTTCGATCTCCTCGGGGAGGCCCAGCTTGCGCGCGTGCTCGACACACTTCTCGAAGGAGAGCTGCGGAAAGTTCGTTCCGAAAAGAACCTTCTCCTTTCCGTAGGTCTGCATGAAGTGGATGAGCTGCATCGGGTAGTAGCGGGGAAGATAGGCCGAGGTGTCGATGTAGACGTTCTCGTGCTTCCAGGCCAGCGCGATCATCTCGTCGGTCCAGGGGTAGCCGATGTGCCCGCCCACGATGCGCAACTCGGGGAATGTCAGCGCGATCTCGTCGATGTGGGGAATGGGGCGCCCTGTTTCGGAGGGCTTCAGGGGCCCGGTGTGACCGACCTGCGTGCAGAAGGGGATGTCGAGCTCGATGCACTTGACGTAGAGCGGGTAGTAAAGGTTGTCGTTCGGCGGCCTGTTCCAGAGCCACGGAATCACACGAAGCGCCTTGAAGCCCAGCTCTCTCACCGCGCGATCCAGCTCGCGAACCGCCTCGACGGGATTCTCAAGGTTCACGGCGGCAACGCCTTCGAATCGTCCGGGGAACGCCCGCACGATCTCCGCCACGTCGTCGTTGCTGAAGACCCATCCGCCGGGGCGGTGCCAGGCCGACAGCATCACGGTTTGAATGCCCGCGCGGTCCATGGCCTCGACCATCTGCGCCGGCTCCATCCCCTTCTCGAGCAGATCGGCTCTGCCCGATTGCCGGAAGAGCCGCGCGATCTCGGGGACGCCGTTCATCAACTCTTTGCTCGCGGGCTGCGCCCACGCATCGATCACCTGGAGTTTCCCGCCCGCTGACATGTCCTGCTCCTTTCATCGAAGTGGCCCTTGCGAATTCTATCAGAGTTCGAGGGAGATCCGCTTGGAGCGCTCTTTCAGAATACACAGTCGTGCGTTCCGAAGGGCGGATGCGGGAAGCAGGACCAAACCAGCCTAACCCCCCAAAATCACATATCTATCAAGTACTGATATATTTTTCTATAATTGTTGACAGGCTCTTCTGAGAGTGCAACGATGCAGGGTTGGGGTGCGAGGTTGGCTCGATCCCCATCAGTCAGTGTCCGGGACTTTTACGACGTCTTGGCGGACTCGTCGGATACTGTACTCGCAGGTCAGAGCCGACGCGGGAGCCTCATCCGATTGCGGATGGGGCTCCTTTGCGTTCGTGGGTGCACGGACAGGTGAGGCGATTTGCAGCATCGAAATTCGGGCGGTTATCTTGAACCTCAGTGTTGTTCAGTGCACCGGCTTCCACGCGACGGCAGTGGCCTTCGCGTCGTCACGGTCCCGTCTTTAACCCGCCCAATGCCCGAGTACCGGGGCTGTGTTGACACCATGAGAATCAATGCACTAGCATCCTCAACGAGGAAGAGGTGCGGTGTGAGATCATGGGCCGGAGATTGGGGCCGAGCCGGTACCCACTGGTCAGGCGCCAGCTCACCACCTTGCGGCTCTCCCGGTCCAGGACGACGTAGAGACAGAAGAAGCGCCACGGAATACGGCTCCCCAGATGCGTGATGTCCCAGCGCCGCAGGTCATTTTGAACCCACCTGGTTTGTCGAGATGTTCCTTGTAGTCCTCCATATGTGAAGGATACGTAATTCGATGCCCGCTAGGAATCTTGTAGATAGAGTTCTAAGGAACGTACATCGGATTAGAAAGAACCTCTGGCAACGAGCCCATCCCGTGAGAGGTCAGCGTAAGCCGGTATTTATTGTCGGATGCCACCGATCCGGGACCACCATGTTGACGCATATCTTTCGAAAGAGCTACCACACCAGCGTCTACAACGAACGCGATCCAGCGGCTTTTATCGGGGCCCGTCTTCGTCCTGTTGATCAAATTGATGACCTGATCGAAAGAAGTCCTGGCCGTTTCATTGTGTTCAAGCCGATTTGTGATTCTCAGTGGATAGACCGCATCTTGCGCGTTCGACCCAATGCAACTGCAATCTGGATCTACCGGAATTATCGTGACGCGGCCGCCTCCATGGTGAAGAAGTGGGGCGGGCATCAAAAGAGGGCGATGACATCGCTCGTAAATGGTGAATTAAAGCCTCCCCACTGGCGGGCTGAAAGGATTGACAGTAAGACCCTGGAACTAACAAAGGCTTTATATTCTCCTGATATGTCCTACCACTCTGCAGCGCTCCTCGCATGGTACCTGAGGAACCAAATATTTTTCGACTTGAAATTGGAAGAACGCGAAGACGTCATCGTGGTTAAATATGAAGACTTGGTAAAGGATCCATCGAGACTATTTAATCAAGTCTTCGACTACATAGGATGTGAGTTTAATGAGAATTTGATCACGGATGTGCATGAGCTCTCGATCGAAAAAGGAAAGGACATATCTTATCCGGACGAATTGATCGATGCTTGCGAGTCTATGCAGCGGGACTTGGATCGCGTGCTGGAGCATGGCCGAAATGGGAAGTGAGTCGTTGTGAGCCGTCAGCCGAGTTTGGACCAATTGGGCCGATGATGTAAGAGAGGGTTCCGGGCTCCGAAAGGAGAAGGTGTGCATGACGAATGCTAATTATGTCACCATCGAGAGCTGGAGTAGCCACCGACAATGTGCCTGCCATCGGATTTGGTGGTGAACCGGCTCGGGAGCGAGCCTCCTCAAGCGCTTGTTTTCAGGAGAGAAATAGTAATTTGCCACCCACAGGTCTGGCAGCTTTACCTGCAGCGATGTCAGCACCGATGCGAATGTCAGCAGTGGCGTGGCCCTCGGGGATCTGGATGGCCCGGAGCCCATTCCGGCACTTTCGCTCCGCGGCAGCTTGATTGCCCTCCTGCTCTTGTTCGTGGGCGCTGCCGTCGCCGGGCTGTCACGCAGGCGCTCGCGGAGCGTGGCAAGCGCATAGGCACAGCCACTTTTTCATCCCTGAAAAAGAACGCCCCACCCTTTCGCAGGGTGGGGCTCTTTACACGGGCGCACAGAGCGGGCGAGGTTTCTTGATGGGGAGTGATGGGGCCGGAAGAACGCGCTTGAGAG
>CBDUXZ010000156.1:0-5497 GCA_965371325.1 uncultured bacterium
CTCTTCCCGAAAGATGTTCCCCTTCATCAGCTCGACATCGTTCTGATATTGCGTGTTAAAGACTGTGGTGCCCATCTGCTCTCGGCGTTCTTCGAGCCACTCCAGCGAAAACTTCTCGGGCCACGGCGTCGAGCCCTCCGCCTCAATAGCCCGGATGATCTGGTGCTTCTCGGCGAACTCGTTGCGGATCAGATGGCCGTAGAGATCGAGGTAGTGGTAGCGCGTGCCGACAATGTAGAGCCGCCCATCCGGCTCCAGGCAAGGGAGCAGCGTCTTGTAATACCAGGTCCGGACCTTCTCACGCTGCCCCTCGGTCCGGGCGTTCACCTCGTCCACCAGGTCGTCCGCGATGATGAGATCGTAGTGGCGGGAGGCCACGGGGCCTTCCACCCCTGCGCAGGTGATCGTGGACTCTTTCGCGGCACTGGTCCTCGGAGCCACGCAGATCTCGCGGCTGTCCCACTTCTCGTCCGAGTAGAACTCCCCGAAGTATTCCTTGAGCCGGGCGTTGTGCTGGAGGTGAATTTTGATCTCCCGCAGGAATACGTCCGCCTGGAGCTGGGTGTTCGAGGCGATGAGGATGCGCAGGTTCGGGTCGCGGACGATCTCAAAGATGCAGCGCGCGATGGTGAGAATAGTCGATTTACCGAAGCCTCGGGGTGCGAGCTGGAGGCACGCGTCAGGGGCCGCTGACTGAAAGGTGATCATCTCGGTATGGAAAGGCCGGACTTCGTAGCTCAAAATCTCGGTGGCGAGTACCTCAAGGCGCCCGTCCTCGAGGACTTCTCGCCGAACCAGCTCCATCCGGACCGCCCGCAAGGCCGCGACCGTGCGTGCGACGTCTTCAGATGACGATTGCGTAAAATCAGTTCCCACGGTTTCCCTCTTGGACAGGAATCCCCTCCCCCGTCGCCCTAAGATTGGCGGCTGGCGTTCTTGGTGAGCTTCCTGCCTTTCTGTTTTCTTACGGCCGCCGGGCGTAGCTTCCTTGCCATCTCTATTTCCTGCGCCAGCATCGCGCGCAACTCCTCGCGCGTCCGACCCGAAAGGTCCCCGATCACATGTTCGGTCCTCGAATCAGGCTCGTTCGACAGAAACCGCTCCAGGCGTATCAGCCGGTCGAGGTCCCCGATGGTCACCTTCACCTTGGCCTCGGCAATGGCCTTGGCGACGTGGATCATAGCCATCTGCACGATCTGGACTTGGCGTTCCTTGGTTTCTGCCTCGCCCTTGAGCGTCCGGTCCGACACCGTGCGGGCTACCTCCAGGTCCCGCTCGCCCACACGCTTACGCCAGGTGAACGACCCTCCCCAGAGCTTGACCGTAGCCACCGATATCCCCAGTTTCTTCGCCACCGCCCTGTAGGAGCGCGCAAAACCCAGACCGTAGTACATCTCGAAGGCCCGCTCTTGCGCGGCTGTTTCTTTTCGGAGCCGCTTGGCCACGACTACCCTCCTTCCGAGAGGTAGGACCGGCAGACATCGAGCAGCGCCCGCCCCCTCGAAGTCCCCGGACCTCCCTTGGCCTGGGCCGTCCCGAGGGCGGCTTCGATGGGAGCAGGGTCGTCCACGACGAAGGACAGGATCTGCGGCCGCTCCCGCTCCGCCCGCTCTACTTCTCCGTCGAGGTAGGCCTTGAGACCATCGGGGACCTTCAGGACTTCGAGCACATCTGTCAGCTCGGCCGAGGAATACGGGAGTTGCGTGGCCAGATCGTCCAGGGAGACCTCACGGCTGAGGTCGTGGATGAGCTGTGCCAGGAGCTCCGGGAGCGACTGGCCCTTCAGCTCGTTCAGGTTCACGGAAAGAACCTTGGCTCGCTGGTCGTCCAGATCGACGACCACGCACGGGACGCTCTCGTAGCCGAGCTCTTCTCGGCAGATTTTCCATCGGTGATAGCCCCCGAGGATCTCGTACGCCTCTCCCCTGGGGCGCACCACGAGGGGCTCGACGAGGCCCTCGCGCCGGAGGTATTCCAGGAGCTTGTGATACATCTCCGGGGCCATCCGGTTCGGGTTCCACGGGTTCGGATTAAGCTTTTCAACGGGCAGTTCGACTACTTCAAGCGCGTTCATCCTTTCCTCCCTGCGATGATGAGAAGTTCCCGGTTGCGCTCCCGGTGCGCCGCGCCAGCAAGACCGGTGCAATGCACATACTCGATCGCCTCGGCGTGTTGAACAGGCCGGAACTTCTCCACAAGCCCCACCAGCGCCTCCAGCGAAGTCTGGGCATTGCCGTAGGAGATGACCCAGGCGGGAAAATGCGATCCTCGATCGAGCAGCTCGCCCAATGCATGCAGACCGTCTTTCCCCGAAAACCGGCTGCGCTCGGGCTTAAGCCGGCGGCCGGCCAGAATTTCATCGAGGGGTCGGAGCGCCGTCTCGTACGCTTGGGTTCCGGGATAGGGCGGATCCAGGTAGAGGATGTCGCCCTCCGTCTCTTGCACCAGCGTGAAGGCGTCCCGCTGGTGGACCGTGTTTCGTTGACCGTTCGAGAAGACCCCCCGGTTCACCTGCTGTCGAAGCTTCTCGACCAGCGCCAGCGGATGGCCATGAACCGTTCGGGCCAGGGCGTCCCGGACGTAATGGGGATTCATGGCCTCCCAGTCCCCGCTCTCCATCTGCCGCACGATGCGCTTCGCTCCAAAATTGCCCATCGGACGGCAGCGGAGGATGTACTTCATGAGGAGGAGCAGGAAGAGAGAGCGTTTGGGCTCAGGGGCAGAGCGGGCCACGATCAGCGCGTCATCGAGAAACCCCGCATGCTTCCTCGTCAACACATCCGGGGCGAAGTTTTTCTGGACGAAACCCTCCGCCGCTGGATGGGACACGAATAGGCGGAGCGAGTCGGCTTCGGTGAGTGTCACGCGATCGTTTTCGATGAGCGCCCGCCCGGCGATGACGGAGCGTTCGGCCAGGTCGTTACACACGACGCGATAGCCCCGGGCCTTGGCACCCAAGGACACGGCACCACCGCCCAAAAACGCGTCCACGAAGACCGGCGCTTCTGTGGGCTTCGGAAGATGCTTGAAAATCTGGCCGAGCAGTCTTCGCTTGCCACCGGCATAGGGAGGCAGCGCGCTCAGAAGGAGCCGCATGCGCGCCTCCTTTCAAACATCGAAGCCACCGTCGGGATCCCGGCGGCCGAAACGGATCGGATGCAACCGCGTGCATTCGGAAAACGAATCAAACAACCCTCCTTCACCAGCTCGCAAGAAGCGCAAACACGTCGCATCGCGCGCACTGCCAGCGACCCCCCATGGGGCGTGCCGGGTGACGCGCGTTGTCCAGCCTTCCCGCCGGACCGCCGAAGTCGTGCCAAAGTGTGCATTCCTTCTCGTACGCGGCCTTGGCGGAGGCGTAATAGGCGAATTTGAACTGCCGGTACCGGCCGATCCAATCCTTAAGGCGCTCTGCAAGGTCCAGGTCGGAGCGCCCGACGTACCGGATGACAAAGTTCGGCCCTTGCGTCTCACCCAGCGCGTACACTCCCGGAGACGTGCGGATCAGGTGTCGGTCGATGACGGCGGCGGCGAGATATAAAGGGCCATGAAGGCCTGAGATGGACATCTTTCGTCCCCCCCGGTTCCTCCCCGGGTGGCATGAGGGTGAGCGTCGGTTTCCTTTTTCCTACAGGATCGGGGAAGGTTTGTCAAGCATTACCGTCGTCACATCAGTAACGACAGCATTACTGTCGATATTAACGCTTGACAGCCCGCACGGCCCCGGGCTACAACTCCTCTCATGAAGTCTCCCCTTGAGCCCTTCTACACGGACTTCGGGCAGCGCCTGCGGCAGCTCCGCTCGGGGAAACGTCTGTCCCAGGAAGAGCTCGGCGGCCGCCTCGCGCCCCCCCTCACACCCGCTTCCAGCGCCCAAATCGAGTCCGCCCAACAACGCGTCCTCACGCACACGCTCTGCCAGCTCGCGGATGCCCTGGGCGTCAGCCCCCTCCACCTCCTCCCCAAGCAGAGCGTCCCGAAGGCCGAGCCCCTGGACCGCCGGAAACTTGAAAACGAACTGACCCAAGGGCTTGAGCTGCCCCGCACGAAAATAAAACGACTTGCCAAACGGATCAGCGGTTCTGGGAGGAGGAGATCATGACTGTTCGCTTCGCGCGAGTGCAGGCCGAGAATCTCGTCGATGAATTAGAAATTGTGGGTCCCGAAGTAGACGTTGAAGACGTGGCCAGGAAATTGGGGATCGAGGTGGGCTACGAGGATCTGGGACCGGGAGTCTCGGGGCTCCTCGTGTCAAGTCCCGATACGGCGCACATCTTGGTTCAAGGGTCCGACCCTCCGCATCGGCAGCGGTTTACGATTGCCCATGAAATCGGGCATTTTGTGCTTCGCCACCAGTTCGAGGAGGGAAAACACGTTCATGTGGACCGGGGCAATTTCATCAGTCAGCGCGGCCCCCAGGCCTCCACGGGCATTGACCCCAAGGAGGTCGAAGCGAACCAGTTTGCGGCCTGTCTCCTCATGCCTTCGAAGCGATTGACGAAGGCGGCCGCGCGGGTCGCCGAGGGAGGGCCGCTCTTCGACGACCACGTCACGCGCCTTGCGGAAGAATTCAACGTCAGCGAGCAGGCCATGACGATCCGCCTCACAAAGTTAGACCTGCTCTGACGGGGGAGTCGCGTTTCAAGCCTTCGAATCGAAGCCAAGCCTCCGGCGCTGCTCCTCCCACAAGACTGGCGCCTTCATCAAATCATCGATCGATAGGCCGCTCGGTTCCCGGCCCTCGAATATGGCCTCGACAATATCGGGCGCCAGGAGTGTCAAGCGCAGCTGCCGCCGCACATAGGCTTCATCGGCCTCAAAATGCATCGCCAACCCTGAGACCCTTCGAAACGCTCTCCCCTCCAGCAGCTCTAGCCATTGGTGGGCTCTTGCTACCGCGCGTGCCATGGCGGCGTTCGTACCTGCACAGGCCCCATTCCCCTGGTTATCCCGCGGCAGGATGATCTGCTTGCGCCCACCCCGGCGCTTGAAACGCATGGGTACCCGGATGAGGGCTCGCCCATCTTGCAGAACAAGAGATCCCGGTGACACCTCGTCCTTCATCGACTCACCTCCGCTTCGCCTCCTCCCTCCAGCTCCGTGATGAGCGAGCGCATCCCCTTCACCCGCACGGCTATCTCAAGACCCGCTTCACCCACCGCGACCCCATCGAGAACCTGCCTGACGATCCGCCCCCGCTCCACGGGGAAAAGGTCCTCCCACAAGTCCTCCAGGCAGGCCGCCGCTTCGCGAACACGGAGCGCGGCGGTGAGGCGCCGCACACGCTGATCTTCCGAGCCCCTTCGCCCATTTCGTTCCTTGGGGGAGCCCTCTGCAGAGCGGGTTGAATCCTCGGCCGGCCCCGCGAGGATGCGGGTGAGCCGATCGGGCGATCGGAAGAGGCCCCGCAGCTGCGTGATAACGACCCCTTCTAGTTCTCCTGCCGCCACACGCCCGATCGGGCAGGCCCCGGCCCCGAACTTCGCAGCTTTCATGC
>CBDUXZ010000157.1:0-5494 GCA_965371325.1 uncultured bacterium
CTGCCCCCGGGGGGTCGGTGACCTGCCCAGACGCGCCGGGCTCAGGAACGTTACCGAGGTTGACCTTGGAGAAGAGGTGCGCATCGGAAATCTCAAGATAACGTCGATCCCGGTGCGGCATTTCGGACAGCGCTACTTCCTCGACACGCATCGCGGATATACCGCGTTCCTGGTCGAAGGGGGTTCCCGCTCGATCTTCTTTGGAGGGGACACGGCTTACGACAAGCGCTTCAAGGAGATAGGCAGAAAGCACGAGATCGACATCGCCCTGATTCCAATCGGCGCCTACAGGCCCGACACGTTCCGGGGCGTCCACTGCAACCCGCCCGACGCCATCCAGGCGTTCTACGAGTTGCGCGCAAAGTGGCTCGTTCCCATCCACTGGGGAACCTTCGTTCTCTCTTATGAGCCCGTCGAAGAGCCGATTGAATGGCTGGAGGCGATCCGGGACGAACAGGAACTGGAAGAGCGGGTGACTATTCTCCATCACGGAGAACAGCAAATCTTCTGACGCGGACGGATCAGCGCCCTTTGAACCGGGGCTTGCGCCCCTCGAGGAACGCCGCCTGCCCCTCCGCCATATCCTCGCTTGCGAAACTCTCGGCGACGAGGCGGAATGCTTCTTCCTCCGTCTCAGCCGAAAGGGGACGCTCCTCGATGCAGGCGTTAATCACACGCTTCATGCCCCGCACGGCGAGGGGCGCGTTCGCGGCGATCGATCCGGCCATTTCACCGACGGTTTCCTGGAGATCGGTCCGGGCCACGACGTGGTTCACGAGTCCTATCGCCAGTGCACGCCGAGCGTCTACCGGAAGAGCGGTGAAAAACATCTCTTTCGTCGCGGCGACCCCGATGAGATTCAGAAAACGCGTGAGTCCCACCGGAGAGTAGATGATCCCCAGGCGTGCCGGGGGCATACCGAAGGTGGCGTCCTCAACAGCCACCCGTAGATCGCAGGCGGTGATAAGCTCGCAGCCCGCGCCGTATGCGTGACCGTTCACCATGGCGATGGTGGGGACGGGAAAACGCGCTAGGGCCCCAATGGCCTCCTGCACGATGTTGCGGGGGGCCTTCTCATTGAACTCCGAAGGGGGCATGCGGGTGGGGATCGCGGAGATGTCGAACCCGGAGCAGAAGCTTTTCTCACCCGCTCCCCTGATGAGCAGCACGCGAACGTCTTCTTTTTCAAGCGTCGCGAGTGCTTCCATGAAATCAACGAGGAGATCGATGTAGAGCGCGTTTCGCTTGGCGGGATTATTGATGACGAGCGTCGCGACCGCATCCTGCCGCGTGACGATGACCCGATCGGTCGCAGCTTGCCCCGACATGCGCACTCCACCCTGTTTCGGCCCGATGACTTCAGCCGATAACGGCGAGAACGTCCCCCTCGTTGACCGCGGCGCCCTCGGTAACACGAATCTCCGTGATGCTTCCGCTCGCCGTGGCCTCCACCGGCATCTCCATCTTCATCGATTCGAGAATGATAATCGTGTCACCCTCCTGAACCTCGTCGCCAACGTTTGATTCGATCTTCCAGACGGTTCCGGTGATATGTGCGGGAACATCTGTCGCCATTTCTCAAGCTCCTTGCGCGCGCAGGCCCGCGAAGCCTACGCCTTCAGTCGGTTGTATAGAAATCCGGTGTCGAATTCACCGGCCCGAAACTCGCGATGCTGCAGCACTTCCTTGTGTAAATCGATGTTCGTGTGAATTCCCTCTACCCGGTAATTTCCGAGCGCGTCGAGAGCCCGTTCGATCGCTTCTTCGCGCGACTTGCCCGAGACGATGAGCTTTGCCAGCAGGGGATCATAGTGAACACTTACGACCGATCCCTCGGCAACGCCGCTGTCCACGCGCACACCCTCCCCCTTTGGCTCCTTCCATTTTTCGATCGTGCCGGGGCTGGGCATGAAGTTCTTCCCGGGGTTCTCCGCGTAGATTCGAAACTGGATGGCGTGGCCTTCGGGCTTCACCTCATGCTGCGAAAGGGATAGCCGCTCTCCCGACGCGACCTGGAGCTGCATATGGACCAGATCGACATTGCAGGTGGCTTCGGTAACGGTGTGCTCGACCTGCAGACGGGTGTTCATCTCGATGAAGTAGAAGTTCTTATCCCCATCGATAAGGAATTCGATCGTTCCCGCGTTGAGATAATCGACGGTGCGCGCCGCTCTAATCGCCGCCTCACCCATCCTGGCCCTGAGCGCGGGCGTGAGCCCCGTGCTAGGCGTCTCCTCGATGACTTTCTGGTGCCGGCGCTGAATCGTGCATTCCCGCTCGAAGAGATGGATGAGATTACCATCGCCATCGCCAAAGATCTGGAACTCCACGTGGCGAGGGGCCTCGATGCATTTTTCGATATAGACGGCGCCGTCGCCAAAGAGCGACTCCGCGCGGGCTGTGGCGGCCGGAAAAGCCTTCTCGAGGGCCGCCTCGTCCTGAACGCGCTGCATGCCCAGCCCGCCTCCACCGCCCGAAGCCTTGATGAAAACGGGATACCCTGCCTCAATGGCGGCCTTCTTCGCCTCTTCGATCGTTTGCACGGAACCGTCGCTCCCCGGCACCACGGGAACGCCGGCCCTCTGCATCAGGGTCCGCGCCTGCGCCTTCGAACCCATCTTCTCGATGGCCTCCGCACGGGGACCGATGAAGACCAGCCCCGCCTCCACGCACAGCCGGGCGAACCCCGCGTTCTCCGAGAGAAAGCCGTAACCCGGATGAATTGCCTCGGCGGCTGTCTGCTTCGCGGCACGGACAATGCGGTCGGCGTCGAGGTAGCTCTCTCTTGCCGGCGGCGGGCCGATCAGAACGCGCTCATCCGCGCCAAGCGCGTGGGGGGCATTTGCATCGGCTTCCGAGTGCACCGCGACGGTGGCGATGCCCAGTTCCTTACAGGCGCGCATCACGCGCAGGGCAATCTCACCCCGGTTGGCAATGAGAACTTTCCTGAACACGATTTTTCTCTCCGGCTTCCGCGAAAGCAGGTCTGTAACACGCGTTGATTGGCCAGTCAACCAAGTTGACATCGGAGTCAGGGATGGCTAAAACCAGACGAGTTCCTTCATTCATCCGAGGCTCTCGATGCCCAAAGAATCCGTCGGGATTGTTTCCTTCGGCGCCTATCTCCCCCGTTACCGTCTCCCCCGTGAGGTCATCTCCCGGCACTGGGGACAGGCGCCCGGCAAGGGAGAGAAGGCCGTCGCGAACTTCGATGAAGACACCTTCACGATGGCCTACGAAGCGGCGGCCAACTGCTTCGAAGGACCAGGCGCCACAGCCCTGGAGAACGACACGCGCTTCGCCTGCTTTGCAAGCACCACCCCTCCCTACCACGAGAAGACAGGGGCCGGCCTTTTGGCCACCGCCCTCGATCTCCATCGCGCGTGCCGGACCTTCGACAGCGGAAACACGCTGCGCGCCGCGACCTCGGCGCTTCTCGCCGGCGCAGACGCCATCCACGCGGGTTCAACCGGGCGCGCACTCATCGCAGCGGCGGATATTCGCCCGGCCGAACCGAGGAGCGCGACTGAGCTCGCCCTCGGGGACGGCGCCGCGGCGCTCATTCTGGGCGCCGATCAGTGCCTGGCGATCCTCGAGGGACACGTTTCGATCAACGACGAGTTTCTCGGCACCTGGCGGCGCGATACGGACTCCTATGTGCAGCAGTTTCCCGGGGGGTTCGAGAACAAGTTCGGCTATCAGCGGGTTCTGCGGGAGAGCATCTCGGGACTGCTTGCGCTCTTGAACCTGAAGCCCCTCGATATCACGAACCTCATTCTCTACAGTCCGAACGCCCGGGCGCCCCGGACGGTGGCCCGGGGACTCGAAATGGATCCCAAGCGCCAGCTGGCCGACGCCATGCTCGGGACGTTGGGTGATACGGGCTGCGCGCAGGTCCTCCTGACGCTCGTGCGGGTGCTCGAGACGGCCGTGCCGGGAGATCGGATTCTCGTCGCCAGCTACGGGGACGGGAGCGACGCGCTTCTGTTCCGCGTGACCGAGGCTATCGAGGAGCATCGCAACCGCCGCGCCGTGTCTCATTATCTCAACCGGCGCAGGCCCATGGAGAACTACGGGAAGTACGCGTTGTTCCGGGATGTCGTAAAAACCGTTCCGGCCCAGGGGGCCAGCTCGCCGGTTGTCCTCTGGCGGGAGACCAAGCAGGACCTGCAGTTCTACGGAGAGAAGTGCGCGAAGTGCGAGACTGTCCAATTCCCGCGACAGCGCGTCTGCGTCTCCTGCGGCGCCAGGGATGACTTCACGGATCATAAGCTGGTGCGTCAGGGGATTCTACACACCTTCACGAACGACTACCTGCACCCCTCGGTCGATCCACCCACGACGGAGGCGATCATCAATATCGACGGGGGCGGCCGGGTACTCGTCCAGATGACCGACGCCGATCCCGAACAGATCCGCATTGGTCTGGAAGTGGACATCGTGCTTCGCAAGCTTCACGAGGGGGGCGGGATCAAGAACTACTTCTGGACGGCCAGGCCGCGCGATTGAGTACGGCTTAGGGAAGGAGCGATCATGGGTGACATTCGGGACCGTGTAGCCGTCGTTGGAACGGGATGCGCGAAGTTCGGCGAGAACTACGACATGAGCATCGAAGACATGATCGTCGAGGCTGGTTTCGAGGCGCTCGGGGACGCGGGCGTGGAGCCGAAGGACATTCAGGCAGCCTGGGTAGGCACGTTGAATTCGGCCTTCTCGGGAACGAGCCTCGGCGACGCCCTGAAGATCCAGAAAATTCCCATCACGCGGGTGGAGAACTACTGCGCCAGCGGCATGGACGCCTTCCGGAACGCCTGTTTCGGCATTGCGAGCGGTATGTACGACGTGGCCCTGGTCCTGGGCTTCGAGAAGCTCCGCGATTCGGGCGCGCGGGGAATTCCGAACACACGGAACCATCC
The DNA here is from genome assembly GCA_965371325.1 of uncultured bacterium. GTDB lineage: Bacteria > JAUYMQ01 > JAUYMQ01 > JAUYMQ01 > JAUYMQ01 > CBDUXZ01. The sequence goes on from CBDUXZ010000157.1 coordinate 4,917, forward strand.
CCTTCTGGCCTGGGGCGTGACGGCTCCGAACCTCTTCGCGCTGGCCGCGAACCGCCACTTCCACAAGTACGGTACGACCAAAACACAGCTGGCCAAGGTGGCCGTCAAGAACCACCACAACGGCGCCATGAACAAGAAAGCGCACTTCCAGATGGAGGTGGACATCGACAAGGTGATCAATGCGCCCTTGATCTCGAGCCCCCTCGGGCTCTTCGACTGTTGCCCCACGACCGACGGCGCCGCCGCCGCCGTGATCTGCCGCACCGACATCGCACGGAAGTTCCGCGACGACTACGTGGTGGTGAAGGGACTCGGTCTGGCGGTCACCTCCGGCGCCCCCTACTTCAAGCCGGGCTTCGAGTACGACGGCTTTCCGGCGACCACGCTCGCGGCCAAGCAAGCCTACGAGCAGGCGGGGATCAAGAACCCCCTGGAGGAGATCGATCTCGCCGAAACCCACGACTGTTTCACGATCACCGAAATCCTGAATTACGAGGATCTCGGTTTTTGTGAGAAGGGAACCGGCGGGCGTTTCATCGAGGAGGGGCACTCCGCAATCGGCGGGAAGCTTCCCGTGA
>CBDUXZ010000158.1:0-5479 GCA_965371325.1 uncultured bacterium
GGAAAATCCCGCGATTCCGCGGGGTTTTGGGCGTGGGGCCGCGCGCAAACCAACCCGCGACTGCGGGTGCGCAGCCCAAAAGAGGCCGCGGCCCGCGTTGTTCTCTGTTGCCAAGTTTGTCGGTTCGGATTCGCGCCGGCAGCTCGAAAAAAGCGACCCAAGCGTGCCGTGCTCTTTCAACGCGAGGCGCAGTATCGCGGAGAGCTCCGCGATGTCGTTGCCGGTCGTCCAGCGGTGCCGGAAGCCCGAGAGCCGCTCCGTGTCGCGGGCGGCCTCGAAATCCCGCACGAAAGCCGCGGGACTTCCGTCCATGCGCGCGTAGAGCCCATCGAGGCTCGCGTGGATTTGCTTTACGTTTCCGTAGGCAAGTGCGGCGGCGAAGAGGCCTCCGATCTCCCGGTCGTCGTCGGAGGCAAACCGGAGCACCCGGCCCAGCGGATCGGAGTCGAGGTAGCGTTTGTCGAAGGTACGGACGAGCCCCTCGAGCCGCCGGCGCAGAAGGGGTCGGTCCCGCCCCCGGTGCGTTGCACAGGAAACAGCCATAGCGCCCAGTCTAACAAAAAGGGGACGTTCCCCTTGTCGGAGTTTGCCGTGAGGCAGCCCCATCCGCGCGCGCAGATGAACCGGCGGGTCCTCAGGATGGCAGCCACCTTCTACCTGCTCCTGATGGCGATCCCGCTCTGGTGGCAGGCGGCGAGCGAGGGTCCCGATCTCTTTTATCCCGGCGGCTTCTCGCTGGCCGACACCATCGGCGGCCTCATCACGGGTATCCTGGCCGCCCTCATGGTTGTGGCCTTCTCCGCCTTCGCCATGCGGCGCACCGGGTGGGGCCGAACCCTCGCGCGCAGCTTTGCCGAAATCCTCGGCGGCTTCACCGCGGCGCAGGGCTGGTGGCTGGCGCTGCTCTCGGGTTTCGGCGAGGAGATGTTCTTTCGCGGCCTGCTCCAGCCCCACCTCGGCCTCGTCATCACGAGCCTCATCTTCGGGCTCATCCATTTCGCCCCGCGTCGGGAACTGTTTCCGTGGACGATATTCTCCATCGGTGCCGGTTTTCTCCTGGGATGGCTCTACCAGTTTACCGGCAACCTCGTTGCGCCCATCGCCTGTCACGTTGTGGTGAACGGAATCAACCTGAGAGGGATCTCCCGCACCGCGAAAATCCCCCCTTCACTTTGATCCGCGCATGCCCCTATCGCCGGAACAGAACCGCCGCCGGCAGCGCGAGGGCGCAGCAAACGCCCGCCCCGATGAGGACCGCGTTCTGGACGCCAATCACTTCCGCGAGCGCACCGACCGCGAGCGAACCGAGCGACCAGAGACCGACGTCCATCTGGAAGAGGCCAGTCACACGGCCGCGCAGCGCGTCGGGTGTACGTGTCTGCAAAAGCGCGGAGGCCATCGTCCGTTGGGTGAGCTGAATCGCCCCGAAAAGCGCGAGACAGACGAGGGCAATCAACAGGTGCGGCGCGAGGGCGAAGCCCGCGATCGTCACTGCAAGGAAGAACGTAACAAGCGGCAGGAGGCGCGCCACGTGGCGCGTTCGGCCCAGGGCGGCGAGTGTAAGCGTACTTGCCACCGCGCCAACACCGTGAGCCGCCATGAGAAGGCCGTAGGTTCCCGGTCCACCGCCGAAGATGTCTCTGGCGAATATAGGTGTGAGGCGTGAATAGGAGAGCACGAAGAAGGCCGCCACGAATGTGAGCCCGATGGCCATCCGCACATCGCGATCTCGCTTCAGGAACCTGAGCGCTTCGGCGAAGCGGGGGCGCGTTTCCTTGGATCCCCGGTCCGCCCGCGGGACGCGCATCGAAAGGAGCATCCAAAACATCGCTGGAAACGTCGCGGCGTTGATCCAGAGGCACCCCGCGACGCCCAGCCACGCCACCAGCGCCCCGCCGACGGCCGGACCAATCGCGCGGGTGAAATTGAAGGCGGTGGAGTGGAGCGCGATGGCGCTCATGATGTCTTCTTTCTCAACGATGTTCGGGATGAGTGACTGGCGGGCGGTGTGGTTGATCCCGTTCAGCACGCCCCAGATGACGGTCAGGAGAACCACTTGCGGAAATGTAATCCGATCGGTCGTAACGAGGGTCGCAAAGACAAGTGTCTGGAGAAGAAATCCGCCCTGCGCGAAGATGAGCAGGCTACGCCGATCGAAACGGTCGGCAAGCGTGCCGATAAACGGCCCAAGGAGAAGGCGTGGAGCGGCCTGTGCGAAGCCGACAATCCCGAGGGAGAGGGGTGAGCCCGTGAGAATCAGCACGAGCCAGCCCTGGGCCATGAGCTGGAGAAAATCGCCTGTCTGCGAGATGAGGGTGCCGGTAAAGAGAAGGCGGAAGTTCCGGACCCGCAAGGTCCGGAAGGTGTCGCGCCGCGGATCGGCTGGCGATCCGGGGGATGAAGATTTATCCACGGAGTCGTCCGAGGGGGTGGGGAGCGTTTCTTTATTACTTGCGGCCGATCAACTCCAGATTGTAGCCGTCGGGATCCATGACGAAGGCGATCCTTGAGCCGGACCCGATCTTCCCCGGGGGCTTCCTGAAATAGACGCCCCTGGCGGACCACTCCTCGTAGACCTTGTCGATGTCGTCCACCGCCAGCGCCATGTGAGCGTAGCCATTGCCGGTCGTGTAGGCGAACCCTTGCCCGTGGTTGTATGTGAGCTCGATCTCGTAGTCCTGTCCGGGCGGCGAGACATAGGCGAGGGTTGCGTCGGCACCCGGCAGCTCGAACTTGCGCTTCAGCTCGAAGCCGAGCTTGTTCACGTAGAATTCGAGGGACTTTTCGAGATCGTAAACCCGGATACAGGTGTGAATGAGTTCCATGAGGGTCCTCTTCATTCTCTCTAGTGTGCCACGTAGCGCCCTTCCTCGATCGCGTCCACAAGCTGGAGGCGTAGGAGACGGCGCAAATGATTCATTACCATCATCTCTTCCATGAAATCAAAGGCATCCTTCGGCTCGAACTGCCGCCGGTAAACGGGGTGCGCCGCCACCAGTTCTGCGATCGTGCGAGGCTGTCGGAGGATCTCGAGCACGCGGGCCTCCCGTTTGGCGATCACATCCGCGAAGGCTTCGAACCGCCCTTCGATCTCGTTGCCCGGAACGACCCGCCCATGGGCGGGGATGTACCAGTCCACTTTGATCTTGCTCACGCGCTCAATTGAAGTGAGGAAGAGATCGATATCGCTGGCTGCATTCCCGTACCAGGGGCCGAAGCGGGTCAGATCGATGTCGGCCAGGTAGATCGCGGAGAGTTCCGGGAAAAGCAGGCACGAATGCCCGGGCGTGTGGCCGGGTGTATGGACGATCTCCACGGTTGTGTCCCCGAAGCGGTAAATCTCTCCGTCGCGGTACGCGACGTCCACCGAGCGTGGTTTGTAACCACGCTCCTCGACGGCCATCCACCGCCAGTGCTCCTCGTCTTCACGTCCCTTGCGTCCAATGTAGGAGGCGAGGTTGTCGAGGGAATGGTAAACAGGCGCGTCGGCTTCAGGAACGTGCAACGCCGCATCGGAGAACAGGCGGTTGTGCCTCGTGTGGTCGCCGTGGTAGTGGGTGTTGAGAAGAACCTGGACCGGCCCCTCGTGCAGAATCTCCTCGAAGAACTCGATATTGGAGCCCGGATCCACGACCACGCGGACCGGCCCCCTGAGGAAGAGCGAGTTTACGAGGGGGAACCTCCCCCAGTTATCGCCGTGGAGGACGGAGAGGTTGCCGATCGGGACTACCTGGCGCGGGATGTTCGTTGAAGCCATGGTCTGCAAGGTTCCTGTCCGTGAAACACCGGGCCGATCTGAAACAGAAAAATGAATCCTGTTCTCCTGAAACTCCAAAAACCGTCAAGGCGCGGGGAAAGTTAGGCCCTGATGCCGCGAGCGTCAAGCCATGCCCGCGCCGCTGTCGGAATCAGCGAGGATTAACGTGAGCTTCGAGACCATTCTTCTGGAGGTGAAAGACGGGATCGCCACCGTCACCCTCAACCAGCCGGAAAAAAGAAACGCGATGACGGTGCAGATGGGCGAGGAGTTTCTCGGCGCCGTGGGTTCGCTCAAGGAAAGGGATGATCTGCGCGTGATGGTGCTGACGGGGTCGGGCAGGGCGTTCTGCGCGGGAGGGAGCCTTGACATGATCCAGTCGAGATCGGCCGGCTCGCCCGACGACAATAAGGCCACGATGATCTCTTTCTATAGGCGGTTCCTCTCGCTTCTCGAACTTCCCTTTCCCACGATCGCATCCATAAACGGCTACGCGATCGGTGCGGGCCTCTGCTTCGCCCTCGCTTGCGACATCCGGCTGGCGTCCGAGGATGCGAAGATGGGGATGAATTTCGTGCGTCTCGGGCTTCACCCCGGCATGGGGGCAACCTGGCTCCTGCCGAGACTGGTAGGGACGTCGCGCGCCTGCGAGCTTTTCTTCAGCGGTGAGCTTGTGAGCGGCAGGGAGGCCGAGCGCGTCGGCATGGTCAATCGTGCGGTTCCGGCGTCTGACCTGGCCCCGGAGACGGAGCGGCTGGCAAAGCGGATCGCCGCGAACGCCCCCGTCGCCGTGCGGGGGGTGAAACGGGGCGTGTATCACGGGGTCGGCGCGACCCTTGAAGATGTATTCGATTATGAAGCGACGCAGCAGGCAAAGTGCTTCGAGACGGCGGACTTTGCCGAGGGGATTTCCGCCATGATCGAGAAGCGCGAGGCGCGCTTCAGCGGAAAGTAATCAAGCCGCCGCGGCCTTACCTTCGCCCCCCTGGTTTTCCGTGAACCGCTCCATCTCCTTCCCATAAAAGATAAGCGCCCGTCGCGCACCCCTGAGGGCGTCCGCGGGCGTCGTCCCCCACTCGCTCACCGTGAACCCGTGAACCGGATGGCGCAACGTAGCCTGCCACTCACCGATTTCCACGCGGTAGCGCGACTCGATCTCGACCTCCACACCCTGAACTCTGACGGTCCTGTCCATGGGTCCCCCCCCGTGAAGTGAAGGGCGCGATTGAGCCCTTTCTCACCTCATCGACGAAAGAACCTGTTTCTTGAGAGAGCGCAGATCCGCGGCAGCTGGCGGGCAACCGGGAGGAGCGGGGAAGAGGGAAACGCGTCAGTTCGCGATGGGCGTGCTTGTGAGGACGAGAATCTTGTCGTTGAGATCGCTCCGGCCGATCTCCGACTGGTACCAGAAGACGATGTCCGCCCGCCCGTCGCCGTTCAGATCGTCGAAGCGGCGGTAAAAAGATTGGTGCACTTTATAGTGGATGTCGGGGTCGCCGGAGAAGAGCTCTTCCTTCTCCTTCGGCTCGCCGAAGTAGACGGAAAAAGCCTCGCGCTCGCGGGGCGAGTAGAAATCCGCGAGTCCGTCGCCGTTGAAGTCATGTGTGAGGTCAACGATCGGAAGGCCCGAAAGATGACCTTCCTTCAGATCGAACTTCACGGTGATCCCCTTCCGGCGTGCGGGTTTTTTGGGGAAGGAAGGGGTCCCGCTCCAGAGAAAGA
>CBDUXZ010000159.1:0-5466 GCA_965371325.1 uncultured bacterium
TGAACAACGGGGCCGGGAGCTTCACCTGCAGCGATGTCAGCACGGATGCGAACGGCTGTGCAGCTCAAAAAATACGTCGTCCCCAAAATAATTGACGATTTTCAGATCCAGGTCAAATGGGTCAGCGAAGAGCGTCGTCCGCGAGGAACGTGTGCCTGGCGAATTGCTAATCACGCCCTGGAGCTAGCCTCCTCAAGCTCTTGTTTTCAGCCACAAATTGTAATTCGCCACCCACATGTCAGAAAAATAAGGAGCTCGGAAGAACGGTTGGAACGGAAACGGCGTCCCTAAACCCACCCGAGCGAGATCCCCTGGCGGATCAACGAATACGCTCCCTCTAACGCATCCGGCCCATCGTCGTGGCCGCCACCGTCCGGGACGTACTGCCGCAGCATGTCCATGAAAACGGGCGAGAGGTTCCGGTTGAACACGATGAAACCATTCGTGATCTTCGGCTCCAGCGACACGATCCGGTGCGTTTTATTCTGAACCGTTTTAACCGGCTTGCTGGGGAGCTGCCACTGCTTCCCGGCAGCCCGTCGCACCTCCGATTCCCTTCGCAAGTTTTCCACGATGAGCTCCTGAAAGCCGTTCGCTTCCACCCCGAAGAGCTCGTAGGGTATCCTCTCAAACAGATCGAAAACGTGACGGATTTGCTCCGATGGTCGCTTCCGTTCGCACCAGTCGTCGATCACATAGGCGATCCCGTGTTCATCCACGCCAATGGTCACAATGGCCGCGTAGTCTCCGGAAGGGCCTCCCATCGACGGGTCGAGAAACCCATACCAGGTGAGCTCGTGCATGTAGACCATCCGCCCGTCTTCTTCCATCTCGAGCCCGCTGTGGTGAAGCTTGAAGTACTTGGCCTTGCCCTCCATATCAAAGAGCTGGGTGGAGGGATCGATCGGATCATTCTGCTTTTCTGCGTTGAAGGCCGCGACGCCGTCCACCGCACGCTGCTCCATTAGACGCAGAAGGGGCTCGCCCTCCGGCCACAGGACCCGGGCGTCCCTCTCCATTTCCGCACGGTTGGCCTTGTAAAACGCCTTCGCTTTTTCGGCCCGCTCGGGATCCCGGGCATTCAGCCGGATACTCTTCCACTCTTCCCAAAGATCCATACGGGAAGGCCAGTCGATCACGGCTTTGAACTTCCTCGACCGCCAGCCGGGGTTCGCTAGGTTCAGGGTCAAAAGAGAGTTCGGGCTCATGAGCGTCCCCAGATGCAAGAGCTTTGTCCCCTGATCTCCCGCATTGGCAACGGCCCGCGTCATCCAATTATGGTTCAACTTGCACTGCGCAGGGGAGCGGGCGATTTCATCGTTCTCCGGGTCGTCGAGCACGATCCATTTGGGTCGGTGCTCCCCAAAGCGCCGCCCGCGAATCTTCCCGCCGGTCCCTAGCGCGATCATCTTGACCTCCCCTTCCGGCGTCTTGACGATGATTTCGTGCCTCGTCCAGATCCTTCCACGGGCGATGCCCCAGTCGGCCCTCAAGGCTTCATTTTCGCAGACCTCGCGCGCGATATCCTCGAGGAATGAGCTCGCCTGAGGGGAGGTATCGCTGATGATGACCCCGAAGGGGAATTCCCCGGGCCTCGTGCAGGTGAGCCAGAGGGGAAAGGCCAGGGTGGCGATGGTGCTCTTCGCACTCGCGCGCGGGGCTGCGACTGCTAACCGCTCCGGCCCATTGGACGCGGTAAACCGCTCGAGTTCCAGGAAAAGGTACTTGTGAAGCTCGCTTGCCGGGTGCTTGAAGTACTCGGGGAGGTAAAGCCGCCCGAACTCCTCAAGACTTTTGTAGGCGAGAGCCTTTCTTAGATCCCGCTCGTTTACTTCGAGTTGTCGAATCTCTCTGCTTGCGGGATCCCCTCTTCCCCTTGAGGCGTCCGAACGCCTGGTGTATTTCTTCCCTCGAGAAGATTTCCGCGACTTTCCTGTACCGTCCTTTTTCATCTTTCCCCTCCTTCATCTCGGTTTTGATGTCCTGCTCCACGCGCTGATCGGGCCCGCCTCGCAGGTGATTTCCAAGCCGGATGAGGTTGACGAGATCCGAAAAGGTGGGGTTCACCCCCGGCGGCAGCGGAATGACCCTCTTGGCCACCTGCGTAATCCCGGCGTCCACTACCTTTCGCTGCGAAGCCAACCATTCCGCGTGGTCCTGGTCTGCGCTCTCCGCCGCTTCTCGCAGGATGGCCTCACGCCTCTCTTCCCATTGCCCCTTGATTTGGTAGCGCTCCGCGGTCCGCCAGCTCACCTTGCACCGAGAGGCCACCGTCTGAACCGATCCGGTATCGCGGTACACCTGCCACATGGCCTCGATCTTCTCCGGCCGAAGCCTGTTACGATCGTTTGGCATTGATGCGCCCTCCCTTGTGTTCGATCCGCACATAACTGCCTGGGTCTTCTCCCCTCCTGATTCACTACCGGTTCTCCGCCTTCCGGCCGGTGGATGGTCGGTGGTCCCCTGCCTCACCTTCCAGCGCGCCCTCACCCAGATAGGCCCGGCAGATAGCCATCAGGGCCTGCCCCCGGCTCATGCCAGGCCCGCCACGATCCTTTGCGGCCTGGATGGCCCGCTCGACCAGTGCCTCGTCCTCCACGACGAAGGAGACGACCTGGGGTCGTTCCCGCTCAGCCCGCGCCGCTTCTTCCTTCAGGAACGATTCGAGACCGTCCGGAATCTTGAGACTCTCGAGAAGATCGTCGAGCTCCCCTTTCGAATACGGGAGTTGCGATGCGAGATCTTCGAGCGAGACTTCCGCGCTCAGATCATGGACGAGTTTTGCCAGCAAATCGGGAACCGGTTGGCCCTTCAACTCATTCAGGTTGATGGAGAGGATCTTGGCCCGGCGGTCGTCAAGATCGACCACCACGCAGGGGAGGGTTTCGTACCCGAGGTCCTCTTTGCAGATCCGCCAGCGATGCTCGCCGCCCAGGATCTCGAAGCAATCCCCCAGCGGGCGGACGACGAGGGGCTCCACGAGGCCCTCGCGGCGAATGGATTCGCGTATCTTGGAGTAGACGTCTTCCGGCACCCGGTTTACGTTCCACAGGTTGGGTTTCATCTGGTCGGCGGGAATATGGACGACTTCAAGCTGTTTCATCACTTCCTCCTTGCAACGACGAGAAGCTCGCGGTTGCGTGCGCGGTGTTGTTCGCTTGAGAGCCCGGTGCAGTGGACATAGCGGATGGCCTCTGCATGCTCGACGGGCCGATATTTCCCCACGACCGCCACCAGCTCTTCGAGCGTCGTGTGGGCGTTGCCGTAGGAGATCATCCAAAGGGGAAAGTGCGAGGCATGCGACAGAAGCTCATCCAGCGCCTGGAGTCCCTCCCGCTTCGAAAACCGGCTGACCCTGGGCGTGAGGGGATGGCCCGCAAGCATTTCATCGAGGGGCCGGAGGGAGGTTTCGTAGGGCGCGGTGCCGGCGTAAGGGGGGTCCAAATAAAGGACGTCTCCCTTGACCTTTTGAATGAAATCCAGGGCGTCCAGGCGATGCACCTCGTGCTGGTGACCGTTGAAAAAGACGCCCTGGTTTACTTGGTGGCGAAGGCGCTCAACGAGGGAGAAGGGATGGCCGTGGATGTTTCGGGCCAGCGCGTCGCGGACGAAGTTGATGTTCATCGAATCCCAATCGCCCGTCTCCATCTGCTCCACGATGCGCCGCGCTCCGAAGTTCGACATGGGCCTGACCCCAAGAACGAATTTCATGAGGAGGAGAAGAAGGAGTGAGCGCTTCGGCTCTGCCATGGAGCGCGCCACGGCGAAGGCGTTATCGAGAAAGATGGCGTGCGCGGTGGTAACCACCTTCCGCGCAAACCGTTCGCGTATGAACGTCCCGGCTCCCGGATAAGGAACGAACAACCGAAGCGAATCGGCTCGAGTGAGCTTCACGCGATCGTTTTCGATCAGAGCTCGGCCCACGATCGCCGAACGCTCCGCCCCGTCGTTGCAGACCACGCGATATCCCCTCTCCTTGGCAGCGAGAGAGACCGAACCGCCACCGAGGAACGCATCGATGAGAACCAGGGCTGCCGCCGACTCACGGAGGAGCCCGAGGAGCTTTTTGACCAAGCGCCTTTTTCCACCTGCATAGGTAAGCAAAGCACTGAGTTTTCGTCGCATCGGATGCTCCCTCCTCGATGACACCAGGCTTGCCGGGACGAGCCCGGCATTGCGTTACAAAAAAAGCCCGCCAAGAGTCAGCACTCCATCCCCTTCGGGGTGGAGAACCAACTCCTGGCAGGCTTGTCTGCGCCCTGACGAAGCGGCGCTCTACTCACCTTGCGGGAGTATTATCTCATCGTGGTACGAGTTCTATGTTAGCACAATCCGTTTTTTATATGCGTGAAGTGACCTACGCAACCTCCCAATTGCCACATGGGGTTCAGCAGCTGCTCTCCCGAAGCTCCGATGAACGTCTGAATTCGCCCGCCGCAGCCGCAGAGCGCATCGAATTGGGGTGCCAGCTCGGAAAACCTTTGCTGCTCCGAGTGCGTATCCTCGCCCGCAAGCCACTTCTCATCATGCTGTCGACGTAGCGCGTATAGCTCCTGACTGATCTCTTCAATATCACTTCGTCGGCGCTGGCATCTGCAGCAGTAGGTTCGAAAGTCGAAGGGGGGAAATAACTGTACTCCCGAGCTGTCGCGGTCCATCTTCAGCGCCCGGGCCTTCTGACGCCCTAATTTAAGGACGGCCCCGTAATCGTAGAAGGCGGCCAGCGCGTCCTTATCGGTGAGTTTGCGCCGTGGAACCCTTCGGACGACCGTGGGCATGCTCCCTCCTTCTGCTTTCGCAAATATTATTCGAGTAATCGCTTATTCTGATATGTAGTAAGGGGGTGGCTTTCCTGTCAATAATAAAAAGAAGAAAGTCAAAAATTACCGGAACTCCTTCGAGACCTCTGCATCCCAAACTATCCCGACGTGACTGGCGAGCCCCCTCGAGGTGCACGGGCCTTCCCCGGCCGTCCCGGCGCCGCAGAGCTCCTCACTCCGAGTCCGTAGGCGGCGCGCCGAAGCCTAACTGGCGGCGCTGTGCTTCCCACGAGAGAGGCGCCTTCGTCAGAGTCGCGATCGAGAGGCCATCGGGCTCCCTGCCCTCTAAAACCGCTTCGACGATATCGGGCGCCAGCGACGTGAGTCGCAGCATCCGCCGCACGTAAGCCTCATCCACTCCCTGGTCAGACGCCAAGGCCGATACAAACCGAAAACGCCCCTCCTCTATCCATCTAACCCAAACGTGGCCTCGGGCGAGGGCGTCGCCCAGGCTGTGGTTGCCGGGGCCGCTCTCCCCCGACGCCTCGGCAGCCGCTGGCAGGACGATCGCCGTTCGGCCGCTCCGACGCTTCAGACACCGAGCCACACGGAGGCGGACCTTTCCACTCCTTATAATAAGCCCCCCCTGTGTCATTCCGCCGTTCATCGGCCAGAGGCCTCCGCAGCCGGTGCGCCCTGTATCTCT
>CBDUXZ010000160.1:0-5457 GCA_965371325.1 uncultured bacterium
CCACCTTCGGAACACTCCTGATCGCGGACATGGGGTCGGAGGTCGTGAACTTCCCGCATCCCAATCGCGGCTACTACGGCCGGTGGGCGCCCCCCCTGCTCGGCAACCTGAGCTGCCACTTCCATGCCCTGAACCGGAACAAGAAGAGCATCACCATCAACCTCAAGCACCCCGAAGGGGTCTCGCTGCTTCTTCACCTCGTAAAGAAATTCGATATCTTGATCGAGCAGTTCCGCCCCGGCGTGATGGACCGGCTCGGCGTGGGATACCAGGAAGTCCGGAAGGCCAACCCACGCATCGTCTACTGCGCGCTGAGCGGGTACGGCGCCACCGGGCCCTATAAGGATCGCGCGGGGCACGATCTCAACTACATGGGTATTGCCGGGGCCGCCTCGATCACCGGGCCGAAGGGGGGCCCGCCCGTCGTTTCCGGCCTCCAGATCGGGGATATTGGGGGCGGGGCCCTCATGTGCGCCATTGGTGTTCTCTCCGCGCTTCACCACCGCGATCGGGCCGGCGAGGGGCAGTTCGTCGACGTGTCCATGACCGACGGCATCGTGAGCTGGCTCGCTCTTCAGGCGGCCGACTATTTCGCGGATCCAAAGGCCGATCCCGGGCCGGGCGACATGCGCCTCAATGGCGGCCTCCTGTGTTACCGCATCTACGAGACCAGGGACGGCAGGCACGTCACCATGGGCGCCCTCGAACCGAAGTTCTGGGAGGCCTTCTGCCGGGCCGTCGACAAGGCGCATCTGATAGGCGAGCAGTACTCCCAGGGCGCCGCCAGGGAGAAGCCCCTCGCGGAGCTCGAGGCGCTCTTCAAGTCGAAAACCTTCGACGAATGGGTGGCTTTCGCCGCGGAGAAGGATTTGATGCTCGAGCCGATCCTGACCTTCGGCGAGGCCTTTTCCCATCCCCAGATCAAGGCGAGGGAAATGGTCGTCGAAGTCAACGATCCGCGGACCGGCCCGCAGCGCCAGCTCGGCTTCCCCATCAAGTTTTCCCAAACGCCGGGTGAGATCCGCAACTTCGCGCCCGAGCTGGGAGAGCATACCGAGGAAGTGCTCGTGAAGGAGCTGGAATATTCGCGTGAAGAAATCGCGCGACTCCGAAAAGACAAGGTGGTCTGAGATCCGATCTCGTGAAGGAGGCTTCAAGTGAGTTCATGGGACAACCTGCTGGAAGGAAAAGTCGCCCTCGTAACCGGAGGATCAAGAGGCCTGGGAAGGGCTGATGCGCTCGCGCTCGCCGAGGCCGGCGCCGACGTCGTGATTGCCGACATCATGGTGGAGAGCGATGACACGGTCAGCCGCACCGAGCAGGAGAGCATGCTGGCCCAGGCGATGAAGGCGCAGGGCGTCGTTTACACGGAGCAGACCGTCGAGGAGATCCGAAAGATGGGCCGCAAGTCGCTTGCGGTCAAGATGGACGTCACGAACAGGGAACAGGTTGACGACGGTGTGGCCAGGGCGAACAAGGAACTGGGGAAGATCGACATCCTCGTGAACAACGCGGGCACCGTCGATCACGTCGCCAAGTTCGAAAAGCAGTCGCCGGATCTGTGGGAGCGCGATCTTCGCGTGAACCTGACGGGCTCCTTCAACTGCGCCCAGGCCGTCTGGCCGGGCATGAAGGAGAGGCGCTGGGGAAGAATCATCAATCTCGCGTCGGTCGCGGGGACACTGGGCGGCTTCGGGCAGGCGAGCTACTCCACCACCAAGATCGGGCTCATCGGCCTTACCAGGACCATGGCGCTGGAAGGGGCCCGCTATAACATCACGACAAACGCGATCGTGCCGGGCATCATCGGCTCCGAGGCCTTCAAAATGTCCGATCAGATCAACAAGGAGATGACCGATCGCATGCGGAATCGGACGGCTTTCGGCAGGGAAGGGGAGCCGGAGGATATCGCCAACGCCATCGTCTTCCTCTGCTCGGACAAGGCCAAGTACATCACGGGCGTTGCCCTGAACGTCTCCGGCGGTATCGAGCTCTTCACGTTCTGACGCGTCCCGACGACCCCCGCGCGGGGCCGCCCGCAACGATACTCATGAAGGGGGAACCAGACGGTTCCCCCTTGGCTTTGGGCCGGTTTCATTGTGGGACGCACTCCTCTAGAATGGCTGGAAACTGGCGTCCACGATGAGGCCCGTGCCCAGCAAGGGAGGACTTGCCATGGAAGAGAGGACCATCCCGCAGATGTTCCGGAACCGGGTCGCCAAATATGGCGACCGGGCCGCCCAGAAGGCGAAGCGCGGGGGGCGATGGATAGACATCTCCTGGAACGAGCACGACCGCTTCGTGCGCGAGATCGCCCTGGGCCTCATATCACTCGGCCTCGAGAAGGGCGAGAAGGTTGCGCTGCTCTCCAATAGCCGGCCCGAGTGGGTGAGCTGCGATCTCGCAATTCTCAGCGCCGGGGGCGTGGTGATCCCGATTTACCCGTCGAACATCCCGGAGCAGTGCGAATACATCATCAACAACAGCGATAGCATCTACGTGATCGTCGAGGACCGCGTCCAGCTCGACAAGATCCTGAAAGTTCGTGACGCCTGCCCCCAGATCAGAAAAGTCGTCATGGTTGAACCACTCGAGGAGGAGAAGGATCCCCTCGTGATGGATCTCGAGGCCCTCCGCAGCCTGGGCCGAAAGACAAAAGAGGAAGGGAAGGAGCAAGTTTTGGAGGATCGCGTTTCGGCGGGAGAGTCGGGCGACATCGCTACCATGGTCTACACCTCCGGCACCACGGGTCCGCCCAAGGGTGTTATTCAGACGCACGGTAACCACCTCTTCATGGTCAACGCCCTCATGGGCCTGGGCGACACCAGCGACAAGGACATGGACCTTCTCTTCCTGCCCCTGGCCCACTCATTCGCGCGCGCCGAGTCCTTTGGCGGCCTCTACCAGGGCCTGACGACGGCATTTGCCGAGAGCCTCGATACCATCGCCGATAACCTAAAGGAGGTTAAACCCACCATCGTCTACAGCGTCCCGCGCATTTACGAGCGCATCTACACCAAGGTGAACGCGGGAGCCCAGGAGGCAGGGGGGATCAAGCTGAAGCTCTTCAACTGGGCCGTCACCGTCGGCCGGGAGGTAAGCCGGCGCAAGCAGAAGGGTGAGCCGATCCCGCTCCTCCTCGGCCTCAAGTACGACCTTGCGACCAAACTTGTGTTCTCGAAGATCCAGGCGATCGTCGGCGGGCGATTGAAGTTCTTCGGATCGGGCGGCGCCCCCCTCGCAAGGGAGATCGCCGAGTTTTTCCACGCCGCGGGTATTCTGATCCTCGAAGGGTACGGCCTTACGGAAACCTGCCCCGCGCTCACCGTCAGTACGATGAGCGCCTACAAATTCGGGACCGTCGGGAAGCCCGTCCCCGGCGTGACGGTAAAGATCGCGCAGGATGGCGAGATCATCGCGTCCGGCCCGAATATCGCCCTGGGCTACTTCAAACGTGAGGAGGCCACCGCCGAGGCTTTCCGGGACGGCTGGTTCTACACGGGCGACATCGGCGAGTTCGACGAGGACGGTTTCCTGAAAATCACCGACCGGAAGAAGGACATCATCGTGACCTCCGGCGGGAAAAACGTCGCGCCCCAGAACATCGAAAACCTGCTCAAGACCGATCCTTTCATCAGCCAGGTCATGGTGCACGGCGACAAACGGAAGTTCCTCTCGGCGATCATCACCCTCGATCTGGAAAACGTGGGTAACTGGGCGAAACAGGAGGGAATTCAGGACCTGTCGCCCGAGGCGCTCGCGAATAACGACCGGGTCAGGGCACTCATCCAGGCCGCGGTGGAAGAGAAGAGCAGCGAGCTGGCCTCCTACGAGACCATCAAGAAGTTCCATATCACCGCCAACGACTTCACCGCCGAAAGCGGGGAGCTTACGCCGACCCTAAAAGTAAAGCGTAAGGTCGTGACACAGAAATACCAGGGCGTGCTGGACGGCTTCTATCAGGAGAAGTTCTGAGGTTCGCTGCACGCTGCTCACATCCCCGAGCCGCGCCCCCATCCGGGGTGCGGCTCGCTCTCACGGGGGATGCCCGCCACGGGCTGTCGCCATGCCGCGCATCGTCGCCATTGTCGGAAGACCGAACGTCGGGAAGTCCACGCTTTTCAACAGGCTGACCGGGGCACGGAAGGCCATCGTGGAGAGCGAGCCCGGTGTGACCCGTGATCTGAACATGGGGGAAGTCGAACATCGCCAGCGCTTTTTTACGCTCATCGACACCGGCGGGATAGAGCCCGAATCGACCGCCGACCTTCCCCGCCTCGTGATGGAGCAGGCCCAGCTCGCCATTGAAGAGGCCGACATCATCATCCTGCTCATGGACGCCAGCGCAGGAATTACACCTACAGACGTGACGGTCCTGGCGCATGTTCGCCGTTCCGCAAAGCCCTTCCTCATTGCCGCCAACAAAATCGACGCACCGGAGCACGAGCTCCGTGCACTCGAGTTCTACAATCTCGGCGTAGAAATAGTGTTTCCCGTTTCTGCGGAGCACGGCGAGGGGATGACGGATCTGCTCGACGCCGTCATCGAAAGCATGCCCCCGGTGGCCCCGCCCGAAGAGCCGGGGGCGGAGGCACGCATCGCCGTTTTGGGCCGGCCCAACGTCGGCAAGTCCAGTCTGGTCAACAAGCTCCTCGGCTACGAGCGGGTGATTGTAAGCGAGACGCCGGGCACGACCCGGGACGCCATCGATACCGCCTTCCTTTTCGAGAAACGGCGTTACGTGCTCGTCGACACAGCTGGCATTCGCCGGAAAAGTCGGATATCGAGGCGCACGGAGCGTTACAGCGTGGTAAGCGCGCTGCGCAACCTCGACCAGTGCGACGTGGCCCTGCTGGTAGTGGACGCCACGGAGGGGATGATGGATCAGGACGCCCGCATCGCCATGCTGGCCGATGCGCGTGGTCGGGCACTCATACTTCTGGTGAACAAGTGGGATCTGGTCGAGAAGGACGACCGGAGCGCAGGCGCTTTCGCCCTGCAGATCAAGAGTCAGTACGCCTCACTCTCCTACGCGCCCGTCATGACCATCTCTGCGAAGACGGGACAGCGCGCCGCCCGCATTCTCCCTCTCGTGGACGAGGTGCTCACCGAGCATCGCCGGCGCCTGGCGACCAGCGACATCAACGAGACCTTCGAGAAAGCCATTGCTGCGGCACCGCCCACGGGGGGAAGACGCGCCTTCCGGGTTTCCTATGCCACGCAGACAGCCACACGACCCCCGACCTTTGTTGTTTTCGGCAGGGGGAACCAGGAGCCCACGGAGGCGCTTCGCAGGTACTTTGTAAACCGGCTGCGCGAGGCCTACGGCCTTGCCGGAACGCCAATTCGGCTGATCTTCAGGCGAGAATCCTCCCGCGGGGGGGGCGGCCGGCGGGGGAGGGGAGGGCGCCGCAGATGAAAGGGGCCGGACACGCACCCGTTGCGACGGTGAAGCTG
>CBDUXZ010000161.1:0-5412 GCA_965371325.1 uncultured bacterium
TCATTCGTGAAGAGAACAAGCGTCCCGGCACGCGCGGCTGGATCCTCGAGAGCACCCGGATCGATCCGGCCACGCGGTTCCGCTCCCCCTGGATTGAGGGATACTGCTCGGCAAACCGGCTTCGGCCAGGCGAAACCGTCTCCTTCCACGTGAGCACCAACCCCCCCTCGCCCTTCACGATCGATCTCTACCGGATGGGCTATTACGGCGGAAACGGCGCTCGCCATCTTGTGCGAATCGGCCCCCTCGACGGAAAGATTCAGCCCGACCCGCCCGTGGGCCCAAAACGCGTTCGCGAGTGCCGGTGGACGCCCTGCGCCAGTCTCAGGATCCCGGAAGCGTGGCCGAGCGGCGTCTATCTCGGGAAGCTGACCGCCCAGAAGAGCGGACTTCAGAGCACCATGATCTTCATCGTTCGCGACGACCGGCCGGCCGATTTTATCTTCCAGTGTTCCGATCTCACCTGGCAGGCCTACAACCGCTGGCCCGACAAGCACTCCCTCTATGATGACGGCGAGCGGTTCTGGAGCTGGGGACCGAACTCGGCGGTGAGCTTCGACCGCCCCTACGGAAAATACTGCCAGCTTGTCGACGCCCCGCTCTCCACGGGATCGGGCGAGTGGCTCCTCTGGGAATTTCCGGTGGCCTACTGGCTCGAATCACAGGGCTACGACGTGACCTACATATCGAACATCGATACGCACACCGACCCCGAGGGGCTCATGCGCGCGCGCGGGTTCCTGTCGGTCGGGCACGACGAGTACTACACCCGCGCGATGTACGATAACCTGAAGAGGGCCATTGGGGAGGGCCTCAGCGTCGCGTTTCTCTCGGGAAACACCTGTTGTGGAGAGGTAGAATTGCGCGACCGCGTCTTCTCGCGCGTCGATCGGTTCGGCGGTCCCGATCCCCGCGAGGTGGCGGTCTTCGCCGAGATGAGTCTCTTCCCCGGCACGGCGCCCGACGAGAAGTGGCTCATCGGCGCCCGAACACCCGTTCCCCCGACAGGAACGGCGGACTGGGTCTGCGCCGCCCCCGATCACTGGCTCTTCGAAGAGACTCGCATGGAGAAGGGAGAGGGGATTCCGGGGCTTGTCGGATGGGAGTACCATGGCGACCCCGCCGACATCCCCGGTCTCGAGATCGTCGCCACGGGCCCTACCGACAGCAAGCATGGCGCAGGGGTGTTCACCGCCACCGTCTACCCCGGCCCGAAAGGAAACTTCGTTTTCAACGCCTCGAGTTGCTGGTGGGGTGACGGGCTGTCCGAGCCGCCCGGTTATGTGCGTCCGGGCGCCTACTTGAGCCCGGAGGGCCCCGATCGCAGGGTTCAGCGAATTACGGAGAACGTGCTCGCGCGGATGCGCGCCCGCGAGAGCGATGATCAATCCTGAAAGAGCTTGAAGGAACTTCAACGGAGGAGCCTGGATCATGATTTCTGCGGAAGAGCGCTACGAGAAGAAGAAGGCTGAAATCAAGGGACGGAATATGGCTTACGTGGAGGTGGGCCAGGGCGACCCGATCGTGTTTTTGCACGGAAACCCCACGTCTTCCTACCTTTGGCGAAATATAATCCCCCACCTCGAGAGTGCGGGGCGCTGCATCGCGCCCGATCTGATCGGCATGGGCGATTCGGACAAGCTCGACGACAGCGGGCCGAAGAGCTACCGCTTCGTCGAGCACCGCGCTTATCTCGATGCGCTCCTCGAAAAACTGAACGTCAGCGATCGCGTTACGTTCGTCATCCACGACTGGGGCTCCGCCCTGGGTTTTGACTGGGCGAAGCGCCACCCCGATCGTGTAAAGGGGATCGCCTACATGGAGGCACTCACCCAGCCGGTCAAGTGGGCCGACTGGCCCGAGGGCGCCCGGCAGATTTTCCAGGGTTTCCGCTCCGAGGCGGGCGAGGAGATCATTCTCGAGAAGAACGTCTTCGTGGAGCGCGTCCTTCCCGCCTCGGCCATGCGCGGGCTCACCGACGACGAGATGAAGGTGTACCGCCGCCCGTATCTCGAGCCCGGCGAGAGCCGCCGGCCCACTCTCACCTGGCCGCGCGAGATCGCCATCGATGGCGAGCCGGCGGACGTGCATCAGATCATCACCGAGTACGGCGAGTGGCTTTCCAGGAGCCAGGTGCCCAAGCTCTTCGTGAACGCGAAGCCGGGATCCATTCTCATCGGGAAGCCGCGAAAGTTCTGCCGGAGCTGGCCAAATCAGAAGGAGATCACCGTGACGGGCCTCCACTTCGTCCAGGAGGACGCGCCGGACGAGATCGGCCGGGCCATCGCGGAGTGGTACGGAACGCTTTCCTGAAACTTTTTCCGTAAACGGAGGATCCAAGATGAGCGGAGAAGCTGGCAACACACGAGGCGCCGTCGTGATCACGGGCGCTTCCACGGGGATCGGACGCACCTCGGCGCTTCACCTCGATGCGCTGGGTTTTCGGGTCTTTGCGGGGGTCCGCAAAACAGCCGACGGCGAGGCCCTCACGCGTGACGCATCCGACAGGCTCTCGCCCGTTTCGATCGATGTGACCGACGCGGCTTCTGTCGAGGCGGCCGCCAAGGAAGTTGCCGGGGCGCTCGGGGGCGAGGGAGTTGCGGGCCTTGTGAACAACGCCGGCATCGTTGTTTCGGGTCCCCTCGAGTTCGTGACGATGGACGAGCTTCGGCAGCAGATGGAGGTGAACTTCTTCGGGCTGGTGGCGGTGACCCAGGCGTTTCTTCCCCTGGTGCGCAAGGCAAAAGGGCGGATTGTCAACATCAGCTCGATAGGGGGAAAGGTCTCCACGCCCTTTCTCTCCCCTTATGCCGCCTCGAAGCACGCGGTCGAGGGGCTTTCCGACTCGCTTCGCCGCGAGCTTCGGAACCTGGGGGTTTTCGTCGCCTTGATCGAGCCGGGGGCCGTGGCGACACCGATCTGGGAGAAGGGAAGCGCGGCCGCAGACGAACGGCTGGCGCGGCTCTCGGGGGAGGCGAACGCCCTGTATGGCGCGGCGATGGGGAAGATGCAGGAGGCGGCCGGCAAGGTCGAGAAGGGCGCGATTCCACCCGAGGAGGTGGCCAAGGCCATCGCGCACGCGCTCACCGCGGCTCGTCCCAAGACACGCTATCTCGTGGGGATCGAGGCGAAGGTGCAGAAGGCGCTCTCGAGCCTCCTCTCCGATCGCATGATGGACGGCTTTCTGGCCCGCTTCCTGGGGATCTGACGGGGAACTGTCCCCTTTTTCGTGACGGGGCCCTGGCCCTCCCCTTCAACCAACGAGATCCATGATGAAGCGCGCGGCGTTTTTGCCGGTCGGGTCCGTGGATTCGATGATCGCCTGGGCGAAGCGGATCGAAGACGCGGGCTTCGATTCGCTCTGGCACGGGGAGCTGGTCAACGCGGCGATGATTCCTCTCGCCGCGATTGCCACCGCGGTCAAGCGGATCAAGCTCGGCACGGGCATCAACCTCGCCTTCACCCACAGCCCCGTGATGCTCGCCTTCGCGGCGATGGACATGGATCTGGTGACCGGCGGGCGCTTCAATCTCGGCCTCGGCGTCGCGCATCCGAACCGCAACAACAACTGGTACGCCGGCCGCGACGACGGAAAGCCCCTCGGCCAGCTCCGGGAGTACGTCGCGCTGGTGCGTTTGATCATGGAGAGGGCACCCGGCGGTGGGGAGATCCAGTTCGACGGGAAGCACTACCAGGTGCGCGCGCGCCGCTTCTTCCCGCGGATGATCCCGCAGCCCCGCGAGCGCATACCGGTATACATCGCGGCGGTCCAGCGCAGGATGTCGGCGCTTGCGGGCGAAGTGGCCGACGGCCTCATCGGAAACCCCCTCTTCTCGGTTCAGCACCTGAAACAAATCGTCCTCCCGGGGCTCGCGTCGGGCCTTGAGAAGTCCGGCCGTAACCGCGCCGAGGTGGAACTGCTCGGGCAGTGTTTTGCGGTTATCGATGAGGATCTGCAGGCCGCCAGACGGGTGGGCGCGGGAGCGCTCCTCTTCAGCATCTGGGCGCGCATCTACGATCCGATCTTTGAAGCGCACGGCTTCGGGAACGTCCTGCAGGAGGTCCGGGAGATTCAAAAGACGGGCGGGCGCGACCCTATCGATGTGATACCGGTGGAGATGGTCGATGCGTTTTGCGCGGCCGGTCCGGTTGATCGCGTGCGTGGACTGGTGAAGGAGCGCGAAGGGTTACTCGATACGGTTATTCTGGTTGTGCCGTCGACGGGCACGACGCGCGAGCAGCAGGATCATTACAGAGCGAAAATCCTCGAGGTCTTTCAGACCTGACGGCAGGCGGCCTGCCGGGATGAGGCAAGGAGAGACCCATGGTCATGACATCCTCCACGATGATGCCCCTCGGTACGAAGGCGCCCGATTTCAGCCTCCCCGATCCGGACGGCAAGCTCTTTGCGCGCGACGATTTCAAGGATGCCCCGGTGCTTCTCGTTATCTTCATGTGCAACCACTGCCCCTACGTGAAGCATATCCGGGAGGGGCTTGCGGCCTTCGGACGCGACTACCAGAAGCGGGGCGCAGCCGTCGTGGGAATCAATGCAAACGACAGCGGAACCTATCCGGCTGACAGTCCCCCAATGATGGCGGAAGAGGCGCGCACTTTCGGATACACGTTTCCCTATCTCTACGATGACAGCCAGGAGGTGGCGAAGGCCTACCGCGCAGCCTGCACGCCCGAGTTCTACCTCTTCGACGCGGAGCAAAAACTCGTCTACCGGGGCCAGTTCGACGCGAGCCGTCCGGGAAACGACGTTCCGGTGACGGGCGACGATCTTCGGGCGGCAATGGATGCGGTGCTCGCGGGGAGTCCTGTCCCGGCCGATCAGACGCCGAGCATCGGATGCAACATCAAATGGAAGGCCGGGAACGCGCCGGACTACTTTCCGGAGTGAGGGGTCGCTCCAGGGGCCACTAAGCCTCTTCGTCTGCGAAGGAACCGCCATGGGAGCGCGAATAAACGCCGCGCCGAAAAAGAAGCGCGCCGCCAGGAAAGGCGCCCCGAAGAAGCGCTCCACAGCTTCCCGGAAGCGCATTCCGAAGAGCAAGGTAAAGCGCGGAATTGAAGCTTCGGAATCTCCGCTCGCGCCGGACGACCCCGTGCTTGCGAAGACGCTCGAACGCATTCGCAAGACGGGCGGGTGCGCCTTGGGCGCATACCGCGATCCGCTTTCGGGGAAAGCCCTCGTGCTCGCCTCTCTCCCCGTCTCCTCCATCGAACCCACCCCTTTTCAGCGGGAGCTCTCCCCCGCGCACACCAGGCGGCTTGTTCAGAAGATTGAAGAGAGCGGCGCGTTCCTCGATCCCGTCATTGCGGTGGCGTCGCCGTCGGGCGAATTCTGGACACCGAACGGGCGCCACCGTCTGGCCGCGGCGCGCGCGCTCGGCCTCCACGCGATCT
>CBDUXZ010000162.1:0-5407 GCA_965371325.1 uncultured bacterium
GATACGGCCTCACGGTTGGGCGGACGCGCTCGTGGAGATCGCCCGCATTCATGAGGAAGCCCTGGATGATCCGGAGGCGGCGGAACAGATCTTCCGGGAGATCCTCGCCGCCGTTCCGGAGCATGAAGCGGCGCAGAGGGAGCTTTTCCGAAGGCTCGAGGGAAGCGGCGATCTCGAGGCGCTGGCGCGGCACATCAGTTCATCCCTGAAGATTTGCGAAGACCCAGATCGGCGGATCGCGCTTGCCCGCGATGCGCTGCGCGTGGCGCTCGCCCGCGAAAAAGATTCAGACGGCGCCGCGGGGGAGACCGTGGCCGCCTGCAAGCGGCTCATTACGCTCGAAGCTGAGGACGAAGGCGTCCTTTGCATTCTGGCTTCCCGCCTCGAGGACGCGGGGAATTTCAAGGATCTGCTCGACACTCTTTCGATGCGTCTGGTCGCCGCGGATGCGCGCGAGGTCCGGCTCGACGTATCGCTTCGCCTGGCGGCGCTCTGGGAGAATCGTTTCAGCCGACCCGATCGGGCCCTCGAAGTCTACCGCCAGGCGCTGCAGATCGATCATGCTTGTCTTCCGGCTCTACGGGCGATGGTCCGACTGTGTGAGCAGGAGGGGCGATGGGATGAGCTTCTCGGGATTTGCGAAGATCTCTCGAAGGAAGAGCCCGACCCCGCCCGGCGCGCGGCCGTCATGTATCGAACGGCCGTCATCCTTCACGAACGGTTCGAGCGAGATCACGACGCGATCGGAAATCTGGAACGCTCCCTCGGGCTGGATGCATCAAACGCGGATGCGCATGAACTTCTCGAAACGCTGACGCGAAAGCATCTCCGGTATCGCACCCTTGCCCGGATATTGAAGGAACGCATCGAGGCGTCAGGCAAGGCACGGGGGGAACAAGCGTCTGCTGGAAGCCAGGATGCCGCGATCGCGGCGCGCTGGGAAGAGCTTGGCGATGTCCTGAATGATCATATAGGCGAGCCTCACGAGGCGGCGGAGGCTTACCGGCACGCGTTCGCGCAGGCGGTGGACCCCTCGTCCCGCCGTTGCGCCGGGCTCAAGGTGGAGAAGATCCACGCGCAACTGGACGACGCGGACGCGCTTCGCGGTTTCTATCCCGCGTTGCTCGAAGCCATGGGTGATCCGAAATCGAGGGCGGAGCGCGAGGAAACCGCCGGCGTCTGGGCCCGCTACGGCGATCTGCTGGCCAGACATGCCGCCTCGACCGCGCTTGAGGCGAAGGCCGCCGAGGCTTACAACCGCGCCCGCAAGCTCGATCCGCGGCAAGCCGGTCGCTTTGCGGCGCAACGCCTGCTCCTTCAACGCATGGGAGCGCACGCCGATCTGGCCGGTCTTCTCGAGGAGGGGGCCGCCTTCGAGGAAGCCTCTACAACGGCCGCCCGCTTCAGCGTCGAGGCCGGCGATGCCTGGGCCGCGGCCGGTAGTGTGGAAGCGGCGGAGATGGCCTATCGCCGCGCCCTCGAGGACGATCCGCGCTCAGCACTCGCTTTCGAGTGCCTGGGGCGCCTTCTTACGGGCCAGGATCGGAAGGCCGATCTTGCAGCGCTACGGGAAGAGCAGATCGCGATTGCGGAATCGGCGGACGAGGAACGGGCGCTAAGACTCGAAGCAGCCGGCCTTTTGATAGACCTTCCGGGCCGATCGGCGCAGTCCCTCGCGCACTATCGCCGCGCCCTCGAACTGGGACCCCCGAGCGGGGAGATATTACGCGCCATCGCTGCGCTTTCTCTCCTCACGGGCGATGAGAGCGGTGCGGTGCTGGCGCTGGAGCGCTACCTGGAGATTCCGCCTCCGCGGGAAGATCTCGCCTGGACACTTTCAACGCTGGCCCGCTTATGGGAGGAGCCTCTCGGGAGGGCAGCCCGCGCCGCCGCATACTGCCGGATGTGGCTCGAAGCGGAACCCGGCTCCGGGGATGCACGGGATCGTCTCGAGCGTCTTGCCGAGGAGCGGGGCGAATGGCGGGAGTTGGCCGAGCTTCTGGAAGCAAGGTGCGCGGGACGTGCGCCCGAGGTCACTCGGCGACTGCGGCGCCTCGCCGAAATCTACGAAGAGCGACTCTTTGATCCCGAAAGGGCCCTCGCGGCCTGGACACGTATCCTTGCCGTCGAGCCGGATGCCCCCGATGCCCTCGCAGCGGTCGCCGCTCGCGCTCCGGGGTTCGGGCGTTGGCGTGACGCCGCGTCGGCTCTGAAACGGCTTATCACGTGTACGCTGGATCCTGAACAGCGCCGGGGGCAAAGATTACTGCTCGCCGGCATTCTCGCCGACCACGCCTCGGAAGTTCCCCGTGCAATTGACCATCTCTATGCGGTGCTCGAGGAAGAGCCTGCGGAAGAAGAAGCTGCGAGCGCCCGAGATCTTCTCTGCAGGCTTCTCGATCGGGAGGGGCGCTTCGAGGAGATTTTCGAGCTTCTCGAAGAGGCGCTGAAGGTGGCGGAGGAGGAAGCGAAGGCGCCTCTCTTCGCGGCCTTGGGCGAGATCGCCGAGCGGCGGCTCTGGCGGGCGCCCGCGGCGGCCCGCGCATACGAAGGGTGGCTTGCGATAGAGCCCGGAAACCAGGGGTGCATCCACAGGCTCGCGGGCCTGTATGGCCGCCTGGGACGCTGGTCCGATCTGAAGGAGATCTTGTCGCGCGAGCGCGCGCTGGACATTACGGACGACAGGCGTCTTGCCATCACGCTTGCGCTTGCGGAGATCGCCGAGCGGCGACTGCGCTCTCCGGCGTCGGCCGCGGCCGAACTCGAGGCCGCACTTTCGATCGCGACAGATCAGCAGGCTGTCATCGCTAATCTCTGCAGGCTCTACCGGGACCTTGGCGATCACGAGGCGCTACACAGGACCATTCACCGTGAACTCGCCCTGCCGGCGTCAGACGATCGCGCTGAGCTTCTCCATCTCGAACTGGCGCGTCTTGAATCGGGCCCTCTCGGACGCCTGGAAGACGCGATCGGAAGCTTCGAGTCCGCGCTTCATATGACGGACGCGCCGGCGCCTCTCCTCGATGAGCTGGCGGGTCTTTATGAGCGTCTCGGGCGGCACACGGATCTGCTGGCAACACTCAGCCGACTCGCAGAGGTCGCGGAGGGAGATGAGGCGCGGAGCAGCGTTTACATTCGCATGGGTCAAGCCTGTGAGCGTGCGGATGAAATAACCGATGCGAGCTCGTTCTTTGAAAGAGCCGCCGAGCTGACGCCCAAGCGCACGGCAGTGCTGGCCGGCCTTCGCCGTCTCTACGAATGCAGCGGTAACTGGCAGGGAGCCTCGCACGCCATTGAGATGCAGGTGGATTGCACGCCTGATCCCCGCGCAGCAGCGGAACTAGCCGTTGCGATCGCCGTGATATTCGAAGAAAGGCTCGACGATCCGCAGACGGCTGATGCCTGGTGCGAGCGGGCGATCGCCCTGGACCAGGAATGCCGGGGGGCGCACGCGCGCCTGGGGACCAGACGGTTTGCAGCGGGCGACTTCAAAACGGCCTGCGGGTATCTCCGGCGCGCGCTGGCGCTCGAAGGAGATCCCGCGGCCCGGGAAGAGACGGCCCGCCTTGGCTTCAGGCTGGGCGTTTCGGCTGCCCGCATCGATAACTCTGACGAGGCGATACTCGCGCTGCGAAAGGCCGTTCGCCTGCGGCCGGGTCTCGTTGAAGGATGGGAAGAGCTTGGGCGCATATACGTCGACACCAGGGAGTGGCGCAGCGCCGTTGACGCACTTGGGAGGGTGGAGAGTACGAAGGATCTCCCGCAGGAACGGCGGAGGGTGGCGCTACACGGCGTCGCGATCGCGGAAAGCGCGCTGGACAACTTCGAGGCCGCACTCACGGCCGTTGACGATGCGCTTGCCATCGGTCCGGATGAATTCGACCTGCGGGTAATTCGCGCGGAAACGTTATCGGCCCTCGGAAAGAATAAGAGCGCCTCGGCGGCGTGGCGCGTTGCCTCCGATGTTGCGCCTGACGGGGAGAGCCGCGGCGAATGCCTGTTCCGGGGCGCGGTTATTCTCGAGACGATCGCGGAAGAAGGCGAACGTGCGATAGCATGGCTGAGGGAATCGCTTGCGGCGCACCCCGGCCATATCAGAACCCTCCGGCGGCTCGCCGATCATGAGCTCAAGAAACAATCCTGGCAGGAGGCAAAGTCCTGCCTCGCGTCGCTCTGCGAGCTGAGAGAAGAGTGGCGAGACCATGCCGATCTGGGACGCGTCTGGTGGGAGGGATTTGGAGAGGATCAGCACGCGCTCGCCAGCCTTCGCACGGCGATGGAGCTTCCTGGGGCGGGGATCGACGCAGCGAATCTCGCGGTTGCGATCTGCGCGGAGCGGGAGAACTGGCCGCGCCTGGCCGCCGTGATCCAGGGGTATCTCGCGGAGCGGGAGCTTTCCGCCGAGCACATCCCGCTGCTGGAGCAGCTCGCGGCCGTCTACGCCGGGAAGCTCTACGAAACGGAGGCCGCGGCAGAGGCGCTCCGCTCGGTGGTGAACTTGTCCCCCGCCGATCCCGACGCGCGTGAAGCCCTTGTGGCCGTCCTTTCGAAAAACGCCGGAACCCACACCGAAGCGATCGGGGCGTGCCGCGATCTGATTGCGGCGTCGCCCCTGCGCGCCTCGGCCTGGCGGAGCCTCGCGGAGCTCTACTGGTTCGGGAAGCGACAGGCCGGTTGCCGCTATGCAGCCGAGGTCCTTCGCATGACCGGCGGAAGCGCGGACGAATCACGGGAGGATGAGCCGCCTGCCTCCTTCATCGCTGTTGAAGACGCAACCGCCGCGCCGATCTTCGCGGCCGGAAGCCCGGTACGGGCTGCCCTTGGGGAGCCGACGCTTCTTGATCCTCTGAAAACTGCCCTGCAGGATGACTGGTCCCGCCTATGTTCCCCCGCGCCGGATATGGCCGAGAAGGCGGACGATTGGCTCGGTGCGCGCGGGTCCGCGCTGAAGCGTGCGCTCATCTTCTGGGGCATTTCAGACACCGCTGTTGTTCCGCTCTCTGAGGGAGATGCCCCCGTTCGCGCGCTCTGGGGCGAGCGCGTTGCCATCGGAGTTCAGGAGGCGCGGGTCCTCGATCTCTCCGGTCCGGTTTGGAACTTTTACTGCCACCGGGTGGCCTCGCAGATCGCGTTGGGACACGGACCGGTGGCATTGCTCGATGCCGGCGCGCTCGGGGAGCTGCTGGCCGCTTTGCGGAATGCGGCGGCAATCGACGTTGATGCGCCCGCTGAGCCATTCGAACAGGCGGCCTCGCGTGTCATAAGCTGGCGGAACCGCAGGCGGGTCAGGAAAGCGCTCGAAAGTATGGGAACCCCCGATAGGGCAGCGCTGGCTTGCTACGTGGAGGAGCTTGCCGAGAGCGCCGATCGGGCCGCCTTGATGGCGAGCGGGGATCTGCCCGCCGCC
>CBDUXZ010000163.1:0-5399 GCA_965371325.1 uncultured bacterium
GCTCTCCACCTGCGCACGGAGGAGCGACCATCGTCCCACCGGCATGAGGCGGGGGCTTCCCCGGCCGGGAAGCGCACGCAGATGCGCGGCCCGCCTTCGCGTCCGCCGCTCGCGTCGCTCCTTCTCCGGCATGAGCAGCGTGCGGAGACCCGCCACGCCGTCACCGGTGACGTGACCTGTCGCGACAAGCTCCCACAGGGCCTCTTCCGTTTTCGAAGGCAGGCTCTCGACGCCCCGGGCGACATCCGAAAGGAACGATGCGCCCTGTCGGTCGAGGTAGTCGTAAACCCTTGCCGCCAGCGGCGACAGGTCGGAAAGAAACTCCCGCCCCTCGGGGAGAGGCTCGATAAGCGCTTCGAGGCTCTCCCGGAGGAAGAACGCGAGGGGTGCGGAACGCGTCGGGGCGAGCCTGCGCCGGGGCGCGTCTTCGCCAGGCGTCTCGTCTTCCACCGGAAGGGAAACGCCGAGCCGTCCCCAGGCCACCTCGCCTGAAAGGCAGATTTGCTCGAGATCCTTCGCGTTGTAGTTCGCGATACGCGCGGGCAGAACGGTCCCTTCCCATGCGGGACCGGGAAGCTCGAGCCCTTCCAGCTGGGCCATGACCGTGCGAATTCCTTCACGCCCGTGCAGTTTCGTTCCGTCGTGCATGTGCTGCCATCGGAAGAGGAAGCGCATGAAATCCGCTGCCGTGACGGCCTCGATTTCCTTCCTCAGCTTTCCGAGTGTCATTCGGTGAATCCGCGAGAGAAGACCCCGCTCGCACCACTCGACTGCATCGCCCGCATCCACGGTGTAGCGCCCTTGGAGTACGACCCCCTCCGCCTCGAGCTGGCCCAGCGCGCCCTCGATCCGTGAAGGCGGAACACACAGCCGCGCGGCGAGAGCATCGGCGCGCACCGGGCCCAAGGCGTCCATCCAGCCGCGCACGATTTCGGCGAGCGCCTGGTGAGAATCAAGAACGCGTCCGTCGAGCCGCGCAGTGCTCGAAGCCCTGCTTCCGGAGGGACTGATCTCGGGCGGCTCCGGCGAGAAGCTGACTTCCGGGAATGCCAGACGAACCAGCGCGGCGCGCTCGGCGGCGACCAGAAGCAAGGGTGCGTTTTGAGCAATTCGCGCGCGTGTGATTCTCCTGCCGGTGATAAGTGATTCGACATGCTCCTGCCATGGCTCGGCGTCGGCGGAAGGCAGCACGCCGAGCGTCAGCAGCGCATCGTGCAGCTCGTCGGCGTCGCGGGCGACGGGCCAGGCCATGCGTCTCACCTCCTCGATGGCTGTTCCGTCCAGCGCGCCGATCCCCGCCGCGAGATCGGGATCGGTACGCCGGAGCGACACGGCCCGCGCACGCCGCTCCTCCAGCGGCGCATCGTCCAGGAAAGCGTAGGGGTTCGCGTTCAGGATCTCGTGGGACAGGGGAGATGGCGCCGGCGTCTCGACGGCGATTGTTCTGATCGTGCCCTTCTCAATGGCAAGGAGGACATTCCGGAGGCCCTCCGCGTCCATCGCTTCGTGGAGGCAATTATCGATGGTCTCGTTCACGAGGGGGTGATCGGGGAGCTCAACCGGCCCCGCGTGGTTATCGCCGCAGGCGACCTGCCCTGGAAACACAGACGCCATCAGATCTTCGGCGCGCATGCGAAGGATGGGCATCGGGACTTTCTTGCCTCCCGCAAAACGAAGCACGGCGAGGGAGCGGGCCACGTTCCAGCGCCAGCGGCTCGTGAACATGGGGGAGACGAGCGTGGCCTGAACGAGGTCGTCCTTGAAAAGATGTGATCGGACCATGGAGAAGATGCTCTCGAGGGGGAAGCTGTGCTGCTCGCCGAGGGAGATCACGACCCCGTCATCGGTTGCGGCCGCCTGAAGCTCGAAATCGAAGGTCAGGCAGAAGCGCTTGCGCAACGAGAGGCCCAGGGCCCGGTTGATGCGTCCGCCGAAGGGCGTGTGCATCACTAGCTGCATGCCCCCCGACTCGTCGAAGAACCGCTCGGCAATGATCGTATCGAGCGTCGGAACGGCCCCGAGCGCGGCGATAGCTTCAGACAGATAGGCAACCATCTGCTCTGCGCCGGCCCTGTCAACGCGGGTTTCAGCCATGAGCCACAACCGGGCGGCTTCGGGATCGCGGTGGCGCTCCGCCACTTCGCGCCTCAGCGTGGCGACCGCCGCCGAGAGTTCCTCGGTGCGCGAGGGCGCCTCGCCGAGCCAGAAAGGAATTGACGGGGGGAGGCCGTCGGCGTCGGCGACGCGAAGCCGCCCCGATTCAACGCGAAGAATTCGCCAGGATCGATTTCCGAGGAGGAAAATATCGCCCGCCATGCTCTCGACGGCGAAATCCTCGTTGACACGCCCGACAAAGGTGCCCGCCGGCTCTTCCACGACGTCGTAATCGGCCGTATCGGGGATTGCGCCCCCGTTCGTGATGGAGGCCAGTCGCGCACCGCGTCGCGCCCGCAATATACCGTTCACGCGATCGTAGTGAAGATGCGCGCTTCGCCGCCCTCGCCGGCTCGAAATTCCCTCGGAGAGCATCTCGACAACGGCTTCGAAGTCTTCCTTCGGAAGCCGGCGGAAGGGGTGCGCGCGCCGGATCATCGCCCAGAGATCCTCGACGGCAATTTCCCCGCTGGCCGTCGTGGCGACGATTTGCTGTGCAAGAATATCGAGGGGGTTCTCGGGGATAATCAGCCGGTCGAGCTCTCCACCGTAAACGGCGCGCACCGCCGCCGCGGCCTGAAGGAGATCATCACGTGTGAGCGGGAGGATGATCCCCTTGGGAATTGCCCCGAGGAAGTGTCCCGATCGGCCGACGCGCTGAAGCAGCGTGGCCAGCGAGCGCGGCGCCCCCAGATGGCAGACAAGGTCCACGTGCCCAATGTCGATTCCAAGCTCGAGCGACGCGGTTGCCACAACCACGGGAAACGCGCCCGACCTGAGTCCGGCTTCGGCCGAAAGCCGCGTTTCCCGGGAGAGGCTTCCATGGTGGGCGGCGACCTTGTCTTTTCCGAGTCGTTCGCTCAGCGCCTGGGCAACCCGCTCGACAAGCCGCCGCGTGTTCACAAAGACGATCGTCGTCCGGTGCTGCCCGACCAGCCCGGCTATCCGGTCGTAGATTTCGTTCCGGAACTCATGGGTTGCGATGGCGCCAAGCTCCGCTTCGCCGATCTCCACACGGAGGTCCATTTCCCGGCGATGCCCCGCGTTGACGATGGCGCAACGGGGCGAGCCATCGCGCTCGCAACGGCCGGCGCCGATGAGAAGGCGGGCGACCTCTTCCACCGGTTTCAGCGTGGCGGAGAGGCCGATGCGCTGGAGAGGTTTACCCGCGAGAAGATCCAGGCGCTCGAGCGAGAGCGCCAGATGCGCGCCGCGCTTGCTCTCCGCGACGGCATGTATTTCATCGACGATGACCGTCACGCTCTTTCGGAGCATAGCGCGGCTCCCCTTTGCGGTGAGGAGGATGTAGAGCGATTCAGGCGTGGTGATGAGAATATGGGGCGGCCGCTTCACGTGAAGCTGTCGTTCCCGTGCGGGTGTGTCTCCCGTTCGAACGGCGATCCGGATTTCCGGGAGCGGAGATCCGGCCCTTTCGGCCAGGGCCTTGATCTCCGAGAGGGGCCCCCGGAGGTTCTTCTCGATGTCGTTGGAGAGCGCTTTCAGCGGCGAGATGTAAACGACCTGCGTGCGATCTTCGAGCGTGCCCGATTCGCCTGTCTCGACCAGGCGGTTGATGGCCCAAAGAAACGCGGCGAAGGTTTTGCCTGATCCGGTCGGGGCTGCGATGAGCGTATCAACGCCTCGCGCGATCTCCGACCAGCCCTCCGCCTGAACGTCCGTGGGCCCGGCGAATGTTTCCCGGAACCAGCGCGCGATCGCGGGATGAAAGGGGGTGCGGTCCATGGGACGCTCGATGTTACAGGATGCCTGCGACGTCGCGGGAGGTCATCCCGGCTCTTTTTTCTCGAGTTTCAATGCGGCCGAGTTGATGCAGTAGCGCTTGCCGGTCGAAGCGGGGCCATCGTCGAAAACGTGTCCCAGGTGGGCATCGCACCGGCTGCAGAGAACCTCCGTCCTTTGCATGGCCAGGCTGTTGTCCTCCCCGGTGCTCACATTACCAGGGTCCGCCGGCTTCGTGTAGCTCGGCCAGCCCGTTTTGGAATCGTACTTGTCTTCGGAGCTGAAGAGCGAGCTCCCGCAGCAAACGCAACGATAGACCCCCTCATCCTTGCAGTCGTGGTACTCGCCTGTGAAAGGACGCTCGGTTCCCTTGTTTCGGGTCACCTGGTACTGCTCGGGCGTCAGCTGCCCGCGCCAGGCCTCGTCGGGTTTTTTGATCTTGTCGTCCATAGCTGCGCTCCTGCTTGCGGACTCCCGCAGGGAGGGGTCGAAGGGATACCGCGCACGCTTGCTTCGCTGAGTGTGATGCCCATGCCGTGCAACCTCAGGGCGACGTGCGCCCCGAGCGCATGGAATCATCCTTTAAGAGGCCTTTCCCGGGCACATGGTTCATCTCGATGCGAATGCCGTCCGGATCTTCAAATAGCACGGAATAGTAGCCGGGCGCGAAGGAGGCCTCCTCGGGCGGATGAATGATCTTCGCCCCGAGCGATTTCACGAATGCGTAAGCCTCGTCCACGTCCTTGCGCTCACGCGCGCGCAGACAGACATGATGGAGTCCCACGCGCGTCTGGATGAACCGCTCATTGGCATGCGCTTCATCGGCCCGCATGATCCCGAGCGCCGTTCGTCCTCCCACGCAGTAGTACATCCCATCGAAGTCAATGACGGGCCGCATCCCGACGAATGCCAGCAGCTTTTCATAGAACGGACGGCAGGCCTCGAAGTTGCTCACCGTCAGCATGACGTGCGCCATCCCGTTGATTTCCATGGATCAACCTTCCCCGCGCTCTGTCATTGCGAGGAGCGTGAGCGACGAAGCAATCCCCTGATTGAAAGGAATCCCTTCGCGGGGGGGATTGCCGCGTCGGGCCTTCGGCCCTCCTCGCAATGACACGCGCGTTAAAATAATGGGGTCCGACCCCAATAGTTAAGGCTCCAGGATCACGACTGGAATCTTTCGGCTCGTTCGACGCTCGTACTCGGCGTAGCCGCTTTCAGCTTCCACGATCTTCTTCCACAAAGCGGCGCGTTCCTCGCCCTCGGCCTCTCGGGCCGTGACGTCAGTTACGCTGTTCCCCCTGCGGATCCGCACTTTCGGGTTCGCCTTCAGATTGTGATACCAGGCGGGGTGATAGGGCTCGCCCGCGTTCGAAGCGATTACGACGCAGGCATCGCCTTTTGTCAGGTACATGAGCGTGTTCTTTCGAAGGAGACCGCTCTTCCGCCCCCGGGTCATCAGAACGAGGACGGGCATGCCGAGAACCTTCCCGCCTATCCGGCCG
>CBDUXZ010000164.1:0-5368 GCA_965371325.1 uncultured bacterium
GGACTCTTCAAAGCCGAGATCCTCGAGGAGCATCAGGGAGGCTTCCGGGCTCGGATCCCGGTATACCAGTCTCATCACGTCCAGCCCGGCGTTTGATTCGAGGCTTACCTCCAGCGCCTGCTCGCCTACCTCCAGCGGCACGGTCGCTAGGTTGCGCCAAACGAGATGATCCTTCGATTTGGGACCACGCCATCCCCGCTCCACAAGATTGTTCAGAATAACTTTTCCGCCTCCAGCTCCCGTGACACGCGCAAGTAGCGAATAGGCTCCGCGCCTGGCAACGGGGAGTACGTAAACGATGCGCGATCCCTCGGCAGCGCCCCTGAGCCAAGCTCCGGCCGAGGGTTTTTCCATGCTCCCCGCGCTCATACGCTGCGCCGGCAGATGCTCCTCGTCGTAAAGCTCCGCTTCCCTCTCCACACGCCAGCGTGAGATATCCGGCAATTCATGCTCCAGTTCCATTGCCTGAATCATGGTGATCGCCTTGTCTCCAAAGGTAAGAGGAGCCTGCCGCTGCCACCCTCCGGGCGGGCGAACGTGCGGAAACGGCTGCCGCTGAAGCTCGAAGAAGAGCAGCCCGCCTCCGGCCGGAATCTCGACGCTAACCTCATGCTCTCCTCGGGGAAGGACAAAGTAGCCGAGAAGATTCCGTCGCGTTGCAGATCCGTTGGCCGTGGCCATCTTCTTTGGAGACGGAAGCGCGGTGCGTAAGCCCCCCTCTCCCACACGCCATCGTTGCGCCGCCCCCTCTCCATGGAACCGGATAGTGTAAATCCCCGGATGCGCCACATGAACGCGGTAGCTGGCTGTTACGGGCTTCCCACCAGCGCGAATCCATTCGCGATCCTCCCTGAGGGGATCAGGCGCCTTGCTCGCCCCTGCGGGGAAGGGCATTGAAGATGATGCCGGCACCATTTGCGCCGTGGTCGGAGCTCCGGAGAGAAAATCGATGAAGTCCTGCGTGGTCGGCTTTCCGGGGGCAACGAGGTCAGCCATCCCCATGGCCTCCACAAGGAGCCGGGCCCACTCCCCCTGTTTGACGGGCTCGGCGACTGAATTTGCCGCCCCGGAGATAGTGAGGAGTGCGGCGAGGCAGGCGGCGGCCAGCATCTGCTTCAACATTGCAAGGCAACAGGTTCTCCGCGGCCTCGACACTGCGGGAGAACCTCCTACCATCCGGACGCCGGTAACGAATCGTTCACCTTTCAGGATGGACAGTTCCACTACCTTTCCTCCTGTAGGTCTCCAGACTCAGGGCTCCCCTGGATGAGTGCTTCGATCATTCGGCCACTGAAGCGCCACTGCTTCCCGATTTTCGTTGCGGGCAGCCTTCCTTCGCGCGCCATGCGGTAGACCGTTTGCACATTCAGTTTCAGATAGCTTGCAACATCGCGGACACTGAGAAGGGCGTCGTCCATGAGCAGCGATTCCTATTTCGAGAGGGAATCCAGCAGAATCAGCATGAGCAGGGTTTGAGCCACGGATTGCGCGAGCCATCCGTCCCCCGACGTGAGGAGATCTCGTCTACACAAATCTAGTTCGGACTTTCTTACGCAGACTTAAGCATTTATTTCGTTAGTTGATCATAGGCGTACATTGGGATTTGTTTCTGAACAGAGGTGTTAACGCGGGGTTTGCATGAGCAGATGGGACCGCTGCAGCTGAATGCTCAGGCCCATAGCGGGTTTTCCCGGGGAGCAGGAGAAGCGCC
Organism: uncultured bacterium; assembly: GCA_965371325.1. Taxonomy (GTDB): domain Bacteria; phylum JAUYMQ01; class JAUYMQ01; order JAUYMQ01; family JAUYMQ01; genus CBDUXZ01. The sequence continues at coordinate 1,712 of CBDUXZ010000164.1, forward strand.
CTCCCGGTGAGGGATCTTTACGTGGACGCCGGGACGCCCCGGAAAAACATTGAGTGATGGGCGACCCGGTTCAATAGACGGGCTTCGAATCGAACTGGTGACTCGCCTTGACGTACCGGACGGTTCCGCTCTTCGAGCGCATCACAACGCTATGGGTCGTCGCACCGTGCCGGAGGAAACGGACGCCGTCCAGGAAGTCGCCGCCTGTAACGCCCGTGGCTGCGAACATAACGTCCCCGGCGGCGAGATCGGTCAGGGAATAGGCCCGGGCGAAATCGGTTACGCCCATTCGCTTCGCCCGCGCTCGTTCATCGTCGTTTCGGAATTTTAGGATCCCCTGCATGTCACCCCCAACGCATCGGAGCGCCGCGGCAGCAATGACACCCTCGGGCGCGCCACCGATACCGAGAAGGATATCGATGCCGGTGTTTTCCCGGCAGGTGGCGATGGCGGCCGAAACGTCTCCGTCCCGGATGAGCTTGATCCTCGCACCCGTGGCCCTTACCTCCTTGATGAGATCGCTATGGCGGGGACGATCCAGAATGATGGCTGTGACGTCATCGGGACGCCTGCGAAGCTTCTCCGCGACCTGCTGGATGTTCTCAGTGGGGGATTTTCGGATATCGATCACACCGGCCGCGGCAGGCCCGACTGCGATCTTGTCCATATAGGTGTCGGGCGCGTGAAGAAATCCCCCCTCTTTGGCCACGGCAATGACGCTCAGCGCGTTGGCGCCGCCGATGGCCGTGATCGTGGTCCCTTCCAGCGGATCGAGCGCAATATCCACCTTGGGATCAGACCCGTTCCCGACTTTTTCCCCGATGAAGAGCATCGGCGCCTCATCACGCTCCCCTTCCCCGATAACAACCGTGCCCGCCATCTCGATGGAGTTCAGTGTGCGACGCATGGCATCCACGGCGGCCTGATCCGCCTCTTTTTCGTCCCCGCGGCCCATCAGACGCGCGCTCGCAAGCGCCGCAGCTTCCGTGACACGAATGAATTCAAGTGCCAGATTACGATCCATATCCCCACCTCCATGCTGTATCGGTGCTAGTTCTCGCGACAGGCTGAAACTGCCGCTTCTCAAACGTCCCCCGACAGAAAACGCTTCATGATTGTCCATCCCTGCTCTATCGTCAAACCGCTCGCCTCCGCAGCCACCTCGGTAAAGCCCGGCGCACCGGCCGCGGTGCTGTGCGGTGGCGGGGGCCAGACAGCGAAGGGGACGGGTTCGGGCGAGTGGGTCTTGATGGCGCAGGGGGTGTGATGATCGCTGATGACCATCAGCCGGAAATCCCCCAGTGCCGGCAGTCCCTCGATAAGCGGTCCTATAACCCTCGAATCTATGTCTTTGATCGCCTGTATCTTTGCGTCGACGTCGCCCTGATGGGCCGACTCATCTGTCGCCTCGATGTGGATGAAAACAAGATCCAGATCGTGGAGCGCCTCAATGGCGTATGACGCCTTCCCCTCGTAATTGGTGTCGATCCAGCCCGTGATGCCCGGGACCTCGATGACGCGCATTCCGGCGAGACTTGCAATCCCCCGAATGATGTCAACGGCGCTTATTGCACCACCGGTTTTCCCATGGAGCCTGTCAAAGGGATCCAGGACGGTCGCCCCTCCCTGTCCCCAAAGCCAGATGCTGGAGGCGGTACGCTCACCCCGGTCCGCGCGGGCTTTGTTCACGGGATCATCAGCGAGCAGTTCCCGCGACGCCTCCATCAGATCGCGGAGCGCATCGGCCCCCTCGCCGCGAGGCATATGAGGCGCGACGGGATGACCGGTAATGTCATGGGGGGGCTTCGTCTCCATTTTTCCCGCCCCCCCGTGCCATACCAGCAGATGCCGGTAAGAGACGCCCGGATGAAAGGAGAAAGCCTCGCCCCCCAGCTTCTCCTCCAGCCTTCGGACTATCGCGTGGGATTGCTCGTCGGGAATATGCCCGCAGGCGAAGTCCTCCATAACGAGGTCGCCCCCCTCATCCCTGAGGGTCACGAGGTTGCAGCGGAAGGCGACATCCGCCGCTTCGAGGGCCACCCCCATGGCGGCCGCTTCGAGGGGGGATCGTCCCGTGAAGTAGCGGGCCGGGTCGTATCCGAAGATGGAGAGGTTTCCGATGTCGCTCCCCGGCGGGAATCCCTCGGGAATGACACGGCAGAGGCCAAAACGCCCTTCGCGTGCGAACCGGTCGAGATTCGGCGTGGCGGCCGCCTCCAGGGGAGTTCGGCCCCCCAGCCTCTCGATGGGACGGTCGGGCATGCCGTCACACTGGATGATCACGTACTTCAATCGTACTCCGGCGCGAAGATCAGTCAGTGAAAGAGACTCACGGCAGATTCGGCTCGATGCGGATCATCTGGGTGGGGGCCTGCACCACCTTCGACCCGTCAATCCGCGCGAGCGCGGCCCGAAGATTCTTCTCCCGCGCGGCATGGGTCATGATGACGACGGGGACGCTCCTGGGATGCTCACGCCCCTTCTGGATCACGCTCGATATGGAAATGTCGTGATCACCCAGAATGCCGGCAATGCGCGAGAGCACGCCCGGACGGTCGGGAGCCGTGAAACGGAGATAGTAACGGCTCTCGATTTCGTCCATCGGCATGATTTGCGCACTGCTCAGAAAACGGTTGTGCACAGAGAGGGCATTCCCCCGCCGGGGCGATTTGCGGATAAGTCCGCGGGCGATATCCATGGCATCGCTAAGGACGGCGCTGGCAGTCGGCATCTCGCCCGCACCAAGGCCATAGAGCATGCTCGATCCGACCGCGGCGCCGTGGACATAGATGGCGTTGTACGCCCCATCGACGGTCGCAAGGAGATGAGAGGAGGAAATCATGGTCGGATGCACGCGTACCTCGATGGTACCCTCGCGCTCCTGGGCGATTGCAAGGAGCTTGATGGTGAAGCCAAACTCCCTCGCGAAATCCACGTCGGCGGGGGTCAGGCGATCGATTCCCTCACGGTAGATCTGATCGAGCTCGATGTAGTAACCGAAAGAGAGGGCGCAGAGGATGCACAGCTTGTGGGCCGCATCGGTGCCGTCCACATCATGGGTCGGATCCGCCTCGGCGAAGCCCTTCTCCTGGGCTCTCTTCAGTACCTCCTTGAACGAGCGACCCCTGGCGGTCATTTCGGTCAGAATGTAGTTCGAGGTTCCGTTGATGATCCCGTGGATGCTCTCGATCCGATCGGAGGCGAAGCCCTCCTGGACTGCGCGGATGATTGGAATCCCGCCCCCCACGCTTGCCTCGAAACGGACGGCGACCCCTCGCTTCTCCGCGGCGTCGAATATCTCCTTCCCGTGAACCGCGAGAAGCGCCTTGTTCGCGGTCACCACATGCTTGCCGCGCTCGATTGCGCCGAGGACTATTTCCCGCGCTACGGTTGTTCCGCCGACAAGCTCGATGACGATTCCGATTTCATCATGGTCGAGGATCTTCCGGTAGTCGTCGATCAGGAGTCCCTTCTCCACCGGCACGCCGCGCTCGCGTCGGGTGTCGATGTCCGCGATGCCCCGGAGGCTCAGCGGAACCCCTGCCCGCTCCCTTATAAAGGAGGCGTTGGATGAGAGGAGCCTGACAACACCGGTTCCGATGACGCCGAATCCCACCAGTCCGATTCCCACGGATTTCATCGTCCCGGTCCCTCCCG
>CBDUXZ010000165.1:0-5362 GCA_965371325.1 uncultured bacterium
GTCTTTCGTATCCACGCTCACCTCGGCCGAGAGGCCGACGCGCAGCGTCTGCGTTGCGCAGCACTCCCCGCTCAGTACAATTTTCACGGGAACGCGCTGCGTGATCTTCACCCAGTTGCCACTGGCATTCTGGGGGGGAAGAATCGAGAAGGCGGCGCCCGTGCCCGCGTCGATGCTGTCGACCTGGCCGTGGAACGGTTCGTTCGGGTAAACGTCGAGCGAGATTTCCACGGGTTGGCCAATGCGAATGTTGGCGAGCTCCGTCTCCTTGAAGTTCGCCACCACGTACGGATTGTCGAGATCGACGAGTGCCATGAGCGGCTGGCCCATCTGAATGCGCTGGCCCACCTGCACGCTCTTCTGGCTGATGAAGCCGTTCGTGGGGGCGGTCACGGTGGCGTAGGTCATGTTCAGCTTGGCCTGTTCGAGGGCGGCGCGGGCCTCTCGCACGAGGGATTGCTTTTCGGTCGGGAGATCGGGGTCGCCGCCCAGGGATGACAGCGCGCGATCATATTCCTCCATGGCGGCAACGCGCCGGGCCGAGGCCGCGCGGTGGGCGGTCTGCGCGTGATCGAGCTGTTGCTTCGACACCACCAGCTGCTTCGCCAGGTCGATGATGCGCCGCAGATCGACGGCGGTGCGATCGACCTCCGCCGACACAGTGTCGACGTTTGCGCGCGCCTGCTTGATGACGGCCCGGTAGGCGCGAACCTGACTCAGCGCGCGGCTCAGGCGCGCCTCGGCGGTGCGGAGATCGAGCGCCAGGTCCGTGCGGTCGAGCTCCAGAAGAACGTTCCCTGCCACGACTGCGTCGTTGTCGGAGGCGAGCACCCTTGCGACGGTGCCCCCGATGCGCGCGCTTATGGGCGTGATGTCGGCGCGGACATACGCGTTTTCGGTGGTGACGAAGTGGCGGTGCCCCCACCACCAGAGGGCTGCGAAAGCCAGGGCCATGACGAATGCGGCGGCGCCCACGGCGCCGAGGATGAGGCGCGGGGGGCGGTCCGGTTTTGACGCCACTTTCGGGCCCCTTTCAGGCATATTCCTTGACAAGGGTGAGTGGATAGTCTAAAGAATTGCCGAATTGTTCGTTTTTATGAATATGCGTTCAGATCTATAACCGAGGGTTTGATGGCCGTCAAGTGGGAAAAAAACCGCGTGGGAGCTGACAGAAAAGCCCGTGAGGAGGCTCTCCGGCAGACGATTATCCTCGAGGCCGCCGAGCACGTTATTGCGGATAGGGGGTACCGGGGGGCCTCGATGGAGGAGATCGCGCGGGAGGCCCAGCTGTCGACAGGTTCGCTCTACAACGCGTTTGCGAGCAAGGAGGAACTCTACCGGGCCCTTGTTTCGAGCCGCTCAGAGCAACTCGTCGCGCACATTCGCGGGAGCATCAGCGCGGCAACCGCACCGGGACGCCTCGAGAAGGTCATCGAGACGCTCTTTCACTACTTCGACGAGAACCGGAGCTTCTTCCTCATCTATCTCGACGCGACGAGCGGGTTTCCGTGGCACATCAAGGGGACCATGGGGAGTGCGACCTTCCAGCATTACCAGGAAGTCGTGAAGATGGTGTCGGACATTTTCCGCGAGGGGATCGCGCGGGGGGAGATCGCGAAGGCCGACCCGGCGCATCTCGGCGTGGCTTTCATGGGCGGGCTGAACGGTTTCATCACCCACTGGATTTCCAACCAGCCTGACAAGCCGCTGGTCGACCTCATCCCTTCCGCAAAATCCATCCTCCTCCGCGCCACCCGCGAACCCGCATAGAGCAATCAGCCCGTTTCGAGACGGGGCTTGAATTCAGGGGTCAGACCCCAAAAGTTCAGCCCGCCGTCAGGTGCTGGTCGCCAGGCTTCCACTCCACGGGGCAGAGACCGCCTGACTTCAGGGCCTCGACCACGCGCAGCGTCTCGTTCACGCTCCGGCCGATGTTCAGGCTGTGCACCGTCTGGTACTGGAGCGCGCCCTCCGGATCGATGATGAATGTTCCGCGGAGCGCGATCCCCTTCTCTTCGATCAACACGCCGAAGTCGCGGCTGATCTGGTGGTTCGTGTCCTCGAGCATGGGGATCTTCACGCCCTCGACGCCGCTTTCCTTGCGCGGCGTTTTCGCCCACGCGCGGTGCGAGTGGACACTGTCGGTGCTGCAGGTGATCACCTCGCAGCCGATCTTCCGGAAATCATCCTGGTGATCGCTGAAGCCCATGATCTCGGTCGGGCAGACGAAAGTGAAATCGAGGGGGTAGAAGAAGAGCACGACCCACTTGCCCAGGTAGTCCTTGAGCGAAACCGTCTCGAACTTGCCGTCGGTGTAGGCCTCTGCGGTGAAATCGGGGGCGGGTTTGCCTACTTGTAGCATCCTGTATTTCCTCCATCGAAGGGACCAGTCCCGCTGGGGACCGGAAAGACGCGTGTGAACAAGGTTTTGCCGGGCGGCACCAGAACGCTTGTAAGCGAGAGTCTAGCAAACGCACGCGGGAACAACAGGGGTACCAAATAATGGGGGCTGACCCCAAAAATCTAGCCTTGGCGCCGGCCCTGTCGCGCGCACGTGATAGGGCTCGTCGGAGGCGGATCTCTGTCGGGCAAAGGGGCGGCGCACGGTGTCCAAGAAGCTGAAGCTGGCGGGCGCGGCAGCTGTTCGGGAGGGCGAGGCTCCCGCCGAGCCGAAAGCTTTTCTCCAACGAAAAAAACCCGCACAAGGAATCCTCGTCCAGCCAAATCAGCCGACTCTCATCTTCTTGACCGTCTGTACGAAGGACCGGTGCCCCTGGCTCGCAACGCCGTCCTGCCACGCGCTCTTACGGAAAATATGGAATGACGGGCAGGCGTGGTTGGTGGGACGTTACGTGCTCATGCCCGATCATCTACATCTCTTCTGCTCGCCCAGCGCCTCCGACATTTCGCTGGATCGATGGGTCCGTTACTGGAAATCGCGGTTCACGAAATCTCATATCAACGCGGAGCATCGATGGCAGAACGGACATTGGGATCGGCGTGTGCGACGCGTGGAGAGCTACAACGAGAAGTGGGAGCCGTACGGCTCGGCGGGAGCCTCGCCCTCCCGTGTGTGTCTCGCCCTCCCAAGACCGTTCGTGCGCCACGGGCAATATTATGTGTCGAGGCCGTACTTCCGGAGGATGCGGCGGGCGACGGCGACTTTGTGGACCTCGTCGGGGCCGTCGTAGATGTGGGCCGCGCGCTCGTGGCGGAAGAAGGTGGCGAGGGGCGTATCGTCGGTGATGCCGAGGGCGCCGTGCACCTGGATGGCGCGGTCGAGGACCTTCGTGAGCACGCCGGCGCCGTAGAACTTGATGAGGGAGATTTCCTCGCGGGCCTCGTAGGCGCCCTGCTCGTCGATCTTCCGGGCCGCGTCGAGAACCATCAGGCGCGCCGCGTTGATCTCGGCGCGGCACTCCGCGATCCACGCCTGCACAATCTGGCGCGTGCCGAGCTTGCGTCCGGGTGCGACGTCGCGCGTGGCGGCGCGCTGGCACATGAGCTCGAAGGCGCGCTCGGAAATGCCCATCCATCGCATGCAGTGATGAATGCGGCCCGGTCCCAGCCGCTCCTGTGCGATCAGAAAACCCGACCCCTCGGGCCCGAGCAGGTTCTTCTGCGGCACGCGGCAGCTCTGGTAGATGACCTCTGCGTGGCTCGCGTAGCTGTCGCCCACGTGCCCCATGACGCTGATGTTGCGAACGAGATTGAACCCCGGATTGTCGGTCGGAACGATGATCTGGCTCGCCTGCATGTGCGGCTCGGCATCGGGGTTCGTGACCGCCATGACGATGGCAAAGGCCGCGCCGTCCGCTGACGAAGTGAACCACTTCTGGCCGTTGATCACGTAATCATCGCCGTCCTTCTTTGCGCTGGTTTCCATCCACGTGGGGTTCGAGCCCGGCTTCTCGGGCTCCGTCATCGAAAAGCAGCTGCGAATTTTTCCGGCCGCGAGGGGGCGGAGGTATTTCTCCTTCTGCTCCTCCGTCCCGTACTTGATCAGAATTTCCATGTTCCCCGCGTCGGGCGCCTGCGCGCCGAAGATGAAGTGGGCCAGCGGACTGCGCCCCAGCTCTTCGCTCACGAAGGCGTGTTCCATGAAGCCGAGCCCCACGCCGCCGTACTCCTCCGGAATCTGCGGCGCCCAGAGGCCCATCTGCCTCACCTTGGCGCGCTTCTCCTCGAGAAGCGGCATGAGCTCGCTAAACTTCTTGTGTCCGAACTCCGCCTCGATGGGATAGACATCCTTCTTCATGAAATCGCGGATCATCCCGATGATGGCTTCGACTCTTTCGGTCGGATATTGCGGCATCAGTCCTTCTCCTTCGCCTGAACTTTTGGGGTCTGACCCCGGACTTTACCCCAAGCAGCGCAGCGATACCAATCGCACCCGGGCCGCCCCGCGGCAAACGGTGAGGCCGATTAGATGGGGCCGGGTGCGGCCTCCGCTTCGTCGGGGATCATTTCAGTAAGAGTCAACCCGCCAGACCGGGTTGACCATTTATGAAGCCCTATGGAAGAATGAATTCACCACTTTTCCACCCCCGGGACTCGGCGCTATACCTGGCGCCGCCAACCGGCCGGAAGGAGATCATCATGATGAAGCCGCGTGTACCCGCACTCTTCCTGTTCGCCGCTGTGATTGCCTTCCCGACTACGGTCACGTCGGCGGATGGCGGCAAGTTGTCCAACAAATCACCAACGTTCCTGTGTACTGGTAAGATCTTCAGCAAGGGCGACGTCCAAAAGACGAACTGTTCCGCGCTCGACGAATTTTCTTTCAGCCTGGAGGCGGTTCCGGCTGGGGAGGGAAGCGGCGGCCCGGGACCACCCGAGATAGAAACCAGCCAGCTCAAGATCGTCAAACGGTTTGACAGTCGGTCCCTGCTGTTCCTTCAGTCTCTACTCAACGGAGCTCCTCTCGAGGACCTCGAGCTTGTGGTCACGCAGGACGACGGAGCGACAATCAAGTTCAAGTTCGAACTCGCGGTGGTCCGGGGCATGGAGTTCCTGAGAGGTGAGAGCGGGGCCCCTCTGTCGGAGGATGTCCTGTTCGAAGTGGCTGAGATTTCCGTCGTCGGAATGCCCATTTCAAAAAAGTAGGGGCGATCTCAGGGCACCTCGCTGCCCCGGCCTGACGAAAGGTTCGAAGCTACACCGTTCGGGTTTGACCCCAAAAATAAAACTGCGCCCCCGCCACGGAGGGGGCGGAGGCGCAGTGCCGCTCCCGGAAAACCGTCCGTCGCCGGAGGAGGAAGAGGTTTGCTCGTTCGACAACCGAGCAACTCCGGCGTCGCGCTTGATATGGAACGGTCGCCCGGTGGAAGGAAGCCCCTGGCCGCACCCCATGTCAGCGCAG
>CBDUXZ010000166.1:0-5331 GCA_965371325.1 uncultured bacterium
TCACGGAAAAGCGGTGGGCCGAGGAGAACATCAAGGAGAAGAACGAGGAGCTGGAAGCCTATGCGAGAACGGTCAGCCACGATCTCCGCGGCCCGCTCGTCTCCATAAACGGGTACGCCTCGCTTCTGGAAGAGGCACTCGGCTCCAGCGTCACGGAGAGCTGCCGCTATTACCTGAAACGCATCGAGGAGAACGCACGAACGATGGGACGGTTGATTTCGGATGTTCTCGAGTACTCGACCGCCGGAGAGCGGAAGGGAACCCCTTACTGGGTTCGCGTGGGGCAGCTTCTGGACAGCATCTCACAGGAGTTCCGGCCACAGCTCGATAAGGCGGGAGTTCGCCTCGAGATTCAGCGGCCCATGCCGCAGGTGCTCGCCGACGAGACCAGGATCAGGCAGGTGTTCTGCAATCTTATTATGAACGCGATCACGCATCTTCGGGGTACCAAGGAGGGCCTGGTCGAGGTGAGCGCCGAGTCGAACGAGCGGGGCCAGACCATTTGTGTGGCGGATAACGGCAAGGGGATTCCCCGCGAGGAGCAGCCGCACATCTTCGATCTTTTCTTCAGCCGGGGCTCCAACGGGGACGACAGAAGCTCTGGTATCGGCCTTGCGATCGTGAAGAAAACGATTGAAGCCTACCAGGGCCGCGTCTGGGTCGAGAGCGATCCGGGCCGGGGCGCCCGGTTCTACGTCTACTTTCCCGAAACAAAAGCATAGCTTCCGGCCGGGACGATATGCCTTCCCCTTCCGGTATGATTACCTTCACAACCGATTTCGGCGCGGGCTGGTACGTTGGTGCGATGAAGGGCGCCGCGTTGCGGGTAAACCCGCGCGCCGGCCTCGTGGATCTGACCCACGGCGTGTCGCCGATGAACGTGCTCGAAGGCGCCTTCTCGCTTGCCGCGGCCTGCAGCGCCTTTCCCGAAGGCACCGTTCACGTTGCCGTGATCGATCCCGGGGTGGGGACAACGCGCCGCGCCCTCGTCCTCGAAACCGACAGCTATTTCTTCGTCGGGCCGGACAACGGGGTGTTGACCCTGGCCGCGCCCCCGCCGCTTTGCAGGCGCGCCTTCGCAATCGAGGACGCCCGTTTTTTCGGTCCCGAGCGAAGCGCCACCTTTCACGGACGCGACATCTTCTCCCCCGTGGCCGCCCACCTGGCCTCGGGCGCCGATCCTGCGGAAATGGGACCGCCCGCCGGAGAGCCGGTGGCGCTCGGGCTGCCGGAAGTCATCCGGGAAGGGGAAGACCGGCTGGGCGAGATAGTCCTCCGAGATGCTTTCGGAAACCTGGTCACGAACATTCCCGGCGATCAGCTGAAGGGTCGATCTCAGGCGGAAGTGTGGCTCGAAGAGCGGAAGATTGGCCCCCTGCGAAGCAGCTACGGGGAGGTTGCTGCGGGGGAGGCGCTTGCGCTGATCGGGAGTCACGGCTACCTCGAAATCGCCGTTTCTGGCGGGAGCGCCGGGCGCTCCCTGGGTGAAGGGCCCGGCGGCAAAGTCCGGGTAAAATAGAGCGGACCGGTGGCGAAGGCGAAAGAAAAAGACCCGGCGGCGCCGGGTCTTTTCAGATTCAAGCGATTGCTCCGTAGAGGGTCAGGGCGCTTTGCCGATTCCCGCGAGGTAGTCCATCACCTCTTGTGACGCGTAGAAGTCGTTGTAGATCTCCGTCCAGCCCGGGAGGAAGGCCTCGTAGGCGTCCTTGGCGACCTGGTTCCGGTTGGCGAGCGCCTTGAGCCCGAACATGTTCGGCGATTCAAACGTCCCACTCGATTCCTTCGACCAAATCTCGTTCGCGTCCTTGTCATAGGCGATCAGCTCGAACTTCCCGATGGAGGTCACGTGAACGATGATACCGATACCGTGGACCTGCGTGATGACGTCGTTCACCTTGGGCTCCAGCTGGATATCCGCATCGGTCCTCGGCCCCACACTGTCGCCCAGGACCACGTTTTCGAACGCCTGTCCGACGGCCGCCTTGTTGATTCCGACCAGCGAATCGCCGGTTTTTACCGTAACCTTGATGCCGAGCTTGGAAGCTGAGTCTTTTCGCTCGCGCTGCTTCTCGGTGATAATGAGCGCGGCGGTCGCCGGGATCTTGGGATGTCCGGAAAGCAGCTTGGACGCGTCCGCGTTGTAATCGGCGTCCACGGTGGCCGAGAAGCAGCCTGTCATCGACACCGCAACGACGATCAAGACGGCGATCATCGTGTTTCTCATCGAAGGGACCTCCTTGCTTTCAAAATGGGTTTGGCCCGAGAAGGCGTACCCTCTCGCGAAGCCCGGCGGCGTAGCGTACGCCCGGGCCTCTCGCGAGGGATACGAAGAAAAGTCCCCCCAAGGCGCCCTATCTATAGGGCTCCCCTGGAGGCCTTGTCAAGCGACGGACCGCCGGGGTAGCCCCGGTTCCCGGCGCCGGCCGTGGACGGTGAAGGGAAGTGCGGGGTATAGTGAGCGCTATTCAGGCCTTCGCGTTCGAGCGGGAGTACCGGTGGGCGGCCGGAACGACTCGGCGTGGGAAGGCGCGGGACGACTGGCATCGCATCCGCGGGTCTGAGACGCGATTGGACGTGCGGCTTCCGTTGATGCCGGTTCCCCTCCTCGAGAAAAGCCGAAGGGACACTGCCGCCTCATGAGCTATTACACCCCCGAGAGCCGGGCGAGGGCTCGCAAGCGCCTCGTCGCTTACGCGCTCCGGAACCGCAGCAGGTACGCCCTCGGCCTCCTTCTCCTCTTTGCGACCAGCGCCTTCAACATCGCTTTCCCCTGGCTCTCCAAGTACGTGATCGATGCGCTTCGCGCCGGCGTCGAGCCCCGCCAGATCCTCCCCATTGTCGCGGGCATGATTGCAGTCGCACTCGGCGCGATGCTATTCCGAACCCTCTCCCGCATCGTCGTCTTCAATGCCGGTCGGCAGATCGAATACGAGGTTCGCAACGACCTCTTTGCGCATCTTCAGACCCTCCCCCAGAGTTTTTACGGCCGCATGCGGACGGGCGACATCATGTCTCGCATGACGAACGATCTGACCGGCGTGCGGCTCCTCACCGGCCCCGGTTTGCTGAACGTTGTCAACACACCGATTTCCTACGGGTTTACACTTTTTGCGATGGCGCTGATCGACCCGGTGCTGACGCTCTGGAGCCTGCTTCCCTTTCCGCTCTTTCTCTTTATTGCGCGGCGCTTCGGGCGGGGTTTGCACGACCATTCCCTCAAGGCCCAGATGGAGCTTTCGAACTTCTCCGCCATGCTTCAGGAAAACCTCTCCGGCCAGAGCGTTGTCAGGGCCTACGCGCGGGAGGAGGGGGAGCTTCAGAAATTCGGGAAATCCAACGAGCGGCTCTATTGGGCGAACATGGGGCTGGCCCGGATATCGAGCCTGATGATGCCCGTGATCACGACGGTGCCCGGCCTCGGCCTGCTCATCGTGCTGTTCGTGGGGGGGCGGCACGTGGTCGTGGGCGATCTCAGCCTCGGCGGTTTTATCGCCTTTACGCTCTACGTGTTTCAGCTGACATGGCCCACCTTCATTCTTGGTTGGGTCCTGTCGATGATCCAGCGCGGAATGGCCGGCATGAACCGGCTGAACGAGCTTTTCGAGACGGTTTCGACCATTCGGGACGACCATCGGACGCGCGAGATCGAGAGCTTGGAAGGGACGATCTCGTTCCGGAATCTGGACTTCGCCTACCCCAGTGGGAACGGCGCGGCGCGCGACGACAGGGGGGCCGGGCTCCCGGTATTGCGCAATGTTTCGCTCGAAGTTCCCGCCGGCTCCACCCTGGCCATCGTCGGGCACACCGGTTCCGGAAAATCCACCCTGGCCTCTCTCGTTCCCCATCTCTACGAGGTGGAGGAGGGGATGATTCTTCTGGACGGGCGCGAGTTGCATGAGTTTCCCATCGCGACGCTGCGCAAGCACATCGCCTTTGCGCCACAGGAGGCGTTCCTCTTCTCCCTCTCTGTCCGTGACAACATCCGCTTCGGAAAGCCGGGCGCGAGCGAGGAGGAGGTGGAAGAGGCGGCAGTCCTGGCGGGCGTTATCGACGACATTCGCGATTTTTCCAACGGCTTCGACACGCTTGTCGGCGAGCGAGGCTTTACGCTTTCGGGGGGGCAGCGGCAGAGGATTGCGCTTGCCCGCGCCCTTCTCCTGGATCCCAGGATCCTTGTTCTTGATGACTCCCTTTCCAGCGTGGACACCCAGACCGAGGAGAGAATTCTCGGACACCTCCGTGAGTTCCGCGCGGGACGGACCCTGATTCTCATCTCCCACAGAGTTTCCACGGTCAAGGATGCGGACCAGATCGTGGTGCTTGAGGAGGGAGAGGTGGTGGAGCGCGGAAGGCACGACGACCTGCTGAGCCTCGGTGGCGTTTACGCAGCCATGTACCGGGAGCAGCAGATGGAACGATCTCTGGAAGAGGCTTGACGGCACCATGGCAAGAGTTCCCCAAAGAGAAATTCCCCAGGAAGAACAGGCGGTCGGGAAGGCCTACGATCTCCAGATTCTGCGACGTCTCTGGACGTACATCTCGCCCCATCGAAGACTCGTCTGGATGTCGCTCGTTCTGGTTCCGGTGATCGCGGGCGTCGAGATCCTCCAGCCCCTCATCGTGAAATACGGGATCGATCACAACCTCTCGAAAAAGTCCATCGATGGCCTCGGCTGGGTCGCGCTGGCTTTCGCCTTCTCCCTGATTGTCCATGGTCTCTTCCAGTACGTCTATCTCTACATCCTGAACATCACCGGACAGCGCGCGATGCGGGATTTGCGCAGAGGCATGTTCCGTCACCTGCAGCGTCTTCCAAACAGCTTCTTCGACAAGTCTCCCCTCGGCCGGATCATGACGAGACTCACGAACGACGTGGAGTCGCTGAACGAGATGTTCGCGAGCGGCCTCGTATCACTGGTCGGTGACTTTGTGAAAATGGTCGGCATCGTGGTCATTATGCTGACCGTCAATTTTCGGCTCGCCCTGGTGACTTTCTCGATCGTCCCCGTACTGGTTTTCCTGACATGGATCTTCCGCATGCGGATGCGCGACGCCTACCGCGCCATTCGTGTGAAGATCGCGCTCATCAACGCCTACCTCCAGGAATCCCTCAGCGGCATGCAGATCGTGCAGCTCTACGTGCGCGAGGGACATAACCTGGACGAGTTCAGCCAGGTGAACGCGGAGCACCGGGAGGCCAACTATCTCTCCATCAAGTACGACGCGCTGCTTTTCGCCATCGTGGAGGCGGCCGGCCGCCACACCATAGAACATGTGATCTGGTACGGGGCGGGGCAAGTCTAAACCCATCAGCTGGCCCAGCAGATGCCC
>CBDUXZ010000167.1:0-5329 GCA_965371325.1 uncultured bacterium
CCCCGAGTCTCTCAATCTGCCGCAGGGTCTCCGCTAGAAAATCGGGCACCATGTTGTAGGGATCCTCGTGAACCTCCACGAAAACCTGCTCGCCCTGCAATCCCACCTTGACGGGTTCATAGACTATCTCCACCGCCTGGCCGCGCGGGATTCGATCGTAGAGATAATGAATGTCTTCCGGGTACATGCGGATGCAGCCGTGACTGTAGAAGCGGCCCACGCCCCAGGGTTTGTTGGTGCCGTGGATTCCGTAGCCGGGGATCGAAAGGACGAAGCGGTATTTCCCGAGGGGGTTATCAGGGCCCGGGTGCACAATCGCGACCGGGTGCTCCATCTCGGCCTGAATCGATTTGGGAACACGCCAGGTGGGGTCGATCTCCTTCTTCGATACCTTGAAGAAGCCCCGCGGTGTCTGCCAGTCGTAGGGGCCAAGACCGAGGGGGAACGTGGCCACCAGGTGCTCGGGGCCGGGAAAATAGTACATCCTCATTTCCGGGATGTTGATCAGAATTCCCTTGTGCGCCCCCCGGGGCACCACGTAAGCCGTGGGGAGCAGGATGCTCGGCGCCAGGCCCGGCAACCAGGGATCCACCCCGCGGTTGGCCATCTCCATCTCGCCGATCCCGACATCTTCGCGCCGGCCGATGTCGAGGAAAGTTTCTCCGGGGACGGCTTTGTAGATCTTCAGCCGTCCGATGACCATTTTCGGGCGGCCTGATTCGGCGGAGGAATAGTGGTAGTAACGTACGTTCGTCCGCGGGGGTGCGTCCATGGACCCGGCTCCGAGGGCGGCCATTGCCACGCCGGCGAGGGTCAGAATTCGTCCGATAGGGTTCAAGGTGCAAATCCCTGGGAAGGCTTGGACAGGCCGGGGCGCTTCTTGACCCGAGGAGGGATATTGGGCCTACCATAGCAGGAAGGGGCAGCGGGAGCGCCATTTTTCAGCGAATGCAGGAAGAATGCTGGGCGGGCTTCCGCGCGCCGCGGAAGCATTTCAGGGTCACGGTGAGGCGCAACAGGCAGATGACAAAGCAGGAAACGGGATACCGGTGGCTGGACCACACCGCGGACGTTGGCGCCATTCTGCGGGCTGAAACCCTCGAAGCGCTCTTCGAGACGGCCGCCGAGGCGCTCACCGAGCTCATCACCGACCCGTGCACGATCGATGAGCGGGTTGATAAGGCCATCACGCTTCACGCGCCGGAACATGAGCAGCTTCTGATCCGCTGGCTGACCGAACTCATCGCTCTGTTCGAGATCGAGGGGATCGTCTTTCACCGCTTCTCCGTTGTGAGCGTGGATAAAGAGCGCTTCGTCGCGCATGCCTTCGGCGAACCCTTCGACGCGAAGCGCCACCCCTTCCGAACAGCAGTCAAGGCCGCCACCTACCATCAGCTTGCGCTGAAGCAGACTCCGGGCGGGTGGAAAGCGACCGTGATCTTCGACGTCTGAGGACTTGATGCCGGGAAAGACCGTCGGGAAACAGATAGTTGTGGAGCGACTCGATGACTATCGCTGGCGCATCCCGAAATCAGGCAGGATGCTTACCGACGGGATCGTCTACGCGGACGATGCGCTCTTCGGGCGGATCCGCCAGGATCAGAGCCTCCAGCAGGTAAAGAACGTTGCCTGCCTGCCGGGCATTGTCGGGCCCTCGCTCGCCATGCCGGACGTCCACTGGGGTTATGGCTTCCCGATCGGCGGCGTGGCGGCTTTTGATCCGGATGACGGCATCGTTTCGCCCGGAGGCGTTGGTTACGACATCAACTGCGGGGTGCGGCTGCTCCGATCAAATCTTCGCAAGGAAGATATCACCCCAAGGCTGAAGCAGATCGCGGACGGGCTCTTCCGCGATATTCCTGCGGGCGTCGGTCGCGGCCACAAGGGCTCTCAGCTCGAGAAGCGCGAGGTAAAGGCGGTGCTTCGTGAAGGCGCTCGCTGGGCCGTCGAGCAGGGCTTCGGATCACAGGCCGATCTCGATCACATCGAGGAGGGCGGACGACTTGCGGGCGCGGATGCCGATGCAGTGTCGGAGCGGGCCGTCGAGCGCGGGAGACGCCAGCTCGGAACCGTCGGCTCCGGGAACCATTTCATCGAGGTGGGCTACGTTTCAGAGCTGTACGACAGCGCCGCCGGCGCAGCCTTCGGCCTGGAAGAAGGCGCCGTCACCATCTTCATTCACAGCGGATCCCGCGGCCTGGGCTACCAGGTTTGCGACGACTTTCTCACCGTCATGCTCGAAGCCTCCAAGCGCCACGGCATCGAGCTTCCCGATCGCCAGCTCTGCTGCGCTCCCATCCGATCGCCGGAGGGACGGCGTTACCTGGCGGCCATGTCGGCCGCGGCAAACTTTGCATTCGCCAACCGGCAGATGATGGCCCATCAGGTGCGGGAGACATTCCAGCGCACTCTGGCACGATCGCCGCGGGAGCTTGCGATGGGGCTGGTATACGACGTTTGCCATAACATCGCCAAGATGGAGACCCACACGATCGCGGGAAAATCCCGGCGGCTCTGCGTTCATCGCAAGGGAGCCACACGCGCCTTCCCCGGGAACGAAGCAGCGGTGCCCGAAAAATACCGAAGCGTCGGCCAGCCGGTTCTCATCCCCGGTGACATGGGGCGGCGCTCTTACGTGCTCGCGGGAGCCGCGGGCGCAATGAGGGAGAGCTTCGGCAGCGCGTGTCATGGTGCGGGCCGCGTCATGAGTCGCAACCAGGCCAGGCGATTGGCCCGGGGGCGGCCCCTTGTGCGCGAGTTCGAGGATCGAGGGATCTTCCTGCGGTCGGCGGGGCGGGCAACCCTCGTCGAGGAAATTCCAGAGGCCTACAAGAACGTCACCGAAGTGGTAGATGTTGTCGTGGGCGCGGGCCTCGCGACGAAGGTGGCCCAGCTCCGGCCGCTAGCCGTTATCAAGGGATGAAGCGCACCTCCTCACCCCCCGGCCGGGGTGAGGGCCTTGCGCACCAGCGCGCTCAGCTGCTTGCCGTCCGCGGCGCCGCCGAGCCGTTTCATGCATTCCTTCATGACGATGCCCATCTGCTTCGGGCCCTGCGCGCCCGTTTCCGCGAGGACCTCCCGGATCACTTTCGCAATTTCTTCATCGGAAGGGGCGGGCGGCAGGTAAGCCTCGAGTATCTTCAGCTCGCTGCGCTCACGTGCCGCGAGTTCCGTCCGCTCCCCCTTCTCGAAAGCCTCGATGGACTCCCGGTGCTGCTTGACCATCGTGCGGATGACCGGTAGCAGCTCATCGTCCGAAAGGGGGTGCCCCAGCTCGATTTCCTTGTTCTGCGCGGCTGCGCGCAGCATGCGGATGGTCGAGAGGCGAATTTCCTGCTTTTGGCGCATGGCCTCCTTCATTTCGACTTCGAGGCGCTCCTTAAGGCCCATTTCGCTCCCTTCAGAGCCCCCTCAGCGCGAGCTCTTTTATGGTATTTATAAATATTTAATGTGATATACTAATTAAACAATTGCTTCAAACCCTGCTTGACACAGTGCGATAAAATCCGTATGCTGGGATCGTATTGGTTGCGGAGTCGGCCTCGCAGGGGGATTTAGGGGCCGCAGCCAGGGGAGCATATTCAGGGGCGGAAGCGCGCTTGTCCAGCGAAAAAGCCCGGGTCCCCTTCGCAGGAAAGCATGTAACGGGCTGCAACGGTTACCTCCCAGCAGCATCAGAAGACTTGGAGGAGACCCCCGAGGGTCATCGCAAACTCCTGGCTTTTATTTTTGTCCGTATACCTGACCAAAAGACTAAAGATACTGGATCTAGGGCTTGCTACTTCCAGCTTACGAAAAGTCGGGCCCGCAGGCATTCTCCAAACACGCCCCGATTATGTGGCGCGCACCTTGGGCGCGACCGCGACGGGGCCACAGGACGAGTTGACGCCATGAAAATCAGGAACAACGACAAGAAGCAAGACTCCATCGCGCTCGAGGCCGTGCCCGGTCTCGCAGTCGAGGAGGAATTGCTCGCGGGTGACGGCGAGATAACCGGCGCCCTGGATCAGAGCGCCCTGGCCGACAAGCTTGACGCTTCAGGGAGCATGGACGAAGGTCCTGCGCCCGTCGACCAGATCACCCGAACACCGCCGGGACGAAGGGCGCCCGAGTCAGAGTTCTTCCCGGGAAACATCCTCGCCAAATACTTCCGTGAGATCGGGGGAAGTCCCCGCCTCACGAAGGATGATGAGGTGCGTCTCGCACAGGAGATCGAACGCTGCAGGAACGTGACCCGTCAGGTGGTCATCAGCGTCCCCTACACTGCTGAGCGCCTGCTTGCTCTGGTCGAGGACCTGAAGGCCGGCGACCAGAACATCTACGAGATCACCTCCCGTGTTGAGCGCGGCGACAGCGAAACGCGCAAGCACGAGGAGACCCGCCGCCTTATCACGCTTCTGGGCCGCCTGCGGGTGACCCTGAATGAGGCCAGGTCGCACAGAGCACAGATCGCGAAGCGGAAGAGCAAGGCGGGCCGCAAGCAGATGACCGATCGCGCGGAGCGCGCGGAACTGAAGGCGCGCAGGTACCTGGACGACATTCGGCTCAACGAGAACTTCGTCAAGGCGCTCGTGGAGGAGCTTCGCGAGATCGCCGTGTCCCATGAGTTGGGCGAGAAATACTCCCGCGCCCGGCTGCGTAGCGTCGTGGGGTTTACACCCGAGAGGCTTCGGGAGAAGCTGCGGGAGGCGGATCAGGCCTACCACGAGCTTGAGGAGGCGAAGAACCAGTTCATCGTCGCCAACCTGAAGCTCGTCATCGCCATCGCAAAGAACTTCAAGACCCGCGAGGTCGACTTCATCGACCTGGTGCAGGAGGGAAACCTCGGCCTCATCCGCGCGGTGGAGAAGTTCGACTGGCGGAAGGGGTACAAGTTCAGCACCTATGCCCTCTGGTGGATCCGCCAGGCGGTCACGCGGGCTATTCACGATCAGTCGCGGACCATCCGCATCCCGAACCACATGAATGAAACGATCGTGAAGTACAACAAGACCTTCGCGAGCCTGACCCAGAAGCTCGGGCGCGAGCCCACGCCGGAGGAGGTCTCGGAGAAGATCGCCCTGTCCATCGAGAAGGCGCAGACCATCATCCGCGCCGTGCAGACCCCGCTTTCGCTGCAGCTCCCCGTGGGGAATAGCGACGAGGTGAGCCTCGAGAACTTTATCGACGATAAAAAAGTTGAGCACCCCTCCCTGGCGCTCGATCAGGAGCGGCTGCTGGCGCTCGCGAAGAGCTCGCTCGAGATTCTCAGCGATCGCGAACGGAAGATTCTCCAGTGGCGGTTCGGCTTCGACGGAAACGAGGAGCACAGCCTCGAGGAGATCGGGCA
>CBDUXZ010000168.1:0-5316 GCA_965371325.1 uncultured bacterium
GGAAGGTCGGATGGGGCTCGCACTTGATCGCGTAGACGCAATAGGGCTTCTTCGGCCGGGCAACGCGGTCGACGCCCAATACGGTCGCCCAAACGCTGTCGAAGGGGAGGTAGAACTCTCTCCCCTTTTGAAATCCGTGGCGCCCGTACCATCCCTCCCGGTCCCAGCGGCTCGACACGTAAATCCGGTAAATGCCGGGACGTCCGTTCCCGACCGGCGTTTCCAGCACTCTCGCCAGTTCCTCAGCGAACCCGCGGTTGGACGTGACGATCATTCGCCCTCGTCCCTTCTTCAGCAAATGGCCGTCTCCATCACTATAGCCGTCAAGGAACCCGGCGAACATCTCCCTGGAGGAAAGTGCGACGTCCGGGAATCGAAACGTCTTCGTCTTTGATCGGGACCCTTTCTCGGAGACCCCGAGCCACCGGCAGAGTTTCTCTCCCGCGTCCCGGGATACGACTCGAACCCTGTAAGCTGTGATCTCCCCTTGCCGGAAACCTGACGGGACCATTACGCTTTCCAGGCGCGGGGTGGATATCGCGAAGGCATCGCCGAACATCTCGGCGAACTTGCCGGCGAACTCGTGGTCCTTCACAGTGAGGCAGATGCGGCGTCCGTCCTGCAAACTTCCATCAGACGCGACAGCCCCCAGGACGTATCCAAGCGGATAGCCTTCTTGCGGTCTCACGGGACTCCGACAAAGCGACCGGGGATTGATCCACTCGATCTTGGCCCCCGGATCCACCTTGCCCGCTTCCTGCCATCCCCTATCCGTCATGACGGGATGGTCCGATGTCACCTTGAATGTACCCCTGTCCGTCCTCACAACAACCACGTCCCTGCTGCGCCTACTAGAGATTTTCGTGATTGTCGTTTTCGCGAGCCTCCCTTCGTGCAACGTCCAGAGCTCCTCCCCCACGCACAAGTTCCGGGCGGGTTTGGCACCCCGGACGGCGTTGACGATCTGCTTGCTCGGCACGCAGAGACTGAAGAGATCGATCTCCTTCACGAGAACCATTTCGTTGTACTTCTCCGAGAAGAGCGCGCCGTTGAGAACGCTCGTCGGATCCTCCTCATAGCCGCTCGTGAGGAAACGGAGCGATCTCTCCACCCGGTCGGGAGAACTCCGCAACCCCTCCCGTTCGGGATCTTCCCCAATCTCTTTCAGCACCTCGTAGATGTGATCCCGGATCTTCATGATCCTCCCGGGACGGCTCCCCGCTGCGCGGGGCCGTGGTACTCGAAGCTGTTGTTGGCGGTTTCGATGAGGCGAACTCTGTGGAGCCTGCCCTCGGGAATGCGTCCGATCAGGCGATCCCAGATCACGACCAGCATGTTCTCCGCCGTCGGAACGAGATCCTTGAACTCCGGCACATCGAGGTTCAGATTTTTGTGATCGTAACGCTCGCAGATCTCTTCATCGACGATGCGCTTCAATACAGACAGCTCGAGCACCATCCCCGTCTCCGGATCCGGCTCGCCGGCGAGCGTGACTTCGAGCTGGTAGTTGTGACCGTGTCCGTTCGGATTGTTGCACTTGCCGTAGATCTCGATGTTCTCCCTCTCGGAGAGCGCGGGATTGTGCAACCGGTGGGAAGCGCAGAAATCGAAACGGTGTGTGAGGAGAACCACTGTCCCTACCTTCCCCCCGGGGCCAAAGCATCGTCGATTTCGACGAAAAGATCCTCGGTTTCGAATAGCCGCAGCCGCGCCAACCGGAACTGCCCCTCCCCCGCACCGAGAACACGCGGCGCGACGCGCGCCCAGATAGCCCGGACCAGATTCTCGGATGTCGGAATACGGTCGCACAGCCCGGGAGTATCTTTTTCAAGCTGCCGGTGATCGAAGGGCCTCCTGACCTCATCGTCAAGGATCGCCTTCAGATCGGCGACGCTCATCAGCATGCCCGTGCGTGGATCGACCGGCCCGGCCACGCTCGCTTCGAGCATGTAATTATGGCCATGGACACGGGTGCAACTGCCGAATTCCGCTTCATTGCGGGCCTCATCCCACGCCGGATTGTGGTAGCGATGGGCGGCGCAGAATTTCATGCGCCGGGTCATCGTCAGGATGGGTACCTCCGGCCTTTCCACGTGAATTCCTCTCCTTCGGAGTGGCGCCGCACCGACTCGCCGATCATAGCTGCGACAATAATGGCGCCGATCGGAAGCGTGAGCGCCCAGAGCGTGCCGGCATTTCTGCGTGACCGGAACCACGCCTCCCCACCAACGGCGATACCCGCCGCCAGCCACCCCGCAGCACCGCCATACCATACCATAACGGCCGGAAGCAGCCCCGCGCACAGAACGACCGCTGCCACAAGTCGCGCATGGCGCACGTTCCCGTTCAGGAGATGCGAGAAATTTTTCGTCCACCCTTCCCAGATTTCCCGGAAACTCCGGTACATGCGAACCTGAAGCAGATCCTCCCCGCGAAGAAACGCCGTCCGGTGGCCCGCCTTGCGAAAAGCGCGCGCCATGGCAACGTCCTCGAGAACCACGTCGCGAAAGGATTCATGCGTGCCGATCGCCTCGTACGCGTCGCGCCTCACGAGCATGTAGATACCGTTTGCCGCGGCCCTGGCGGCATTCGTTCCGTTCGCACCGGCGAGGGGATAGAGCGCGTCCAGCAGCCGGAAGACCAGCGGTTGAACGATTTTCTCCCACGGACTCCCGGCGCGCTGATCTCCCGTGATCGAGAGCAGCGCGGCCTCGTTTCGCTCCGCCCATGCCAGGGCTGACGCAAGTGTTGCCGGAGCGTGGATGGTGTCTGCGTCCGTGAACAGAAGCCAGGCCCCCTCGGCGTGCGCCAGGCCCTGGACGATCGCGTGAGATTTCCCCAGCCACCCTTTGGGCGGCTCGCTCCCTCGCACGATCTTTACCGCCACGCCCCCCTCCGGGAGCCCCTCGATGACGGCACGCGTTCCGTCGGTCGAGCAATCGTCCACGACGATGATTTCCTCCGGAGAGAAACTCTGTTGCCGGAGAGATTCGATGCAACCGGCGATCTGATGTGCCTCGTTGCGCGCCGGGATGATGACCGAGACGCCCGGCCGCCCTTTTTTCGGATGTGCGGGCGGCGCGCCGAGGGGAAGCCGGAAGCGGTCGCCTTCATGGGCGACGCCGATCACCAGGTAAACCCAGATCAGGAAGACCAGGGAGCAGAGAATGGCGCTTCCAATCATTTGGAGTGTCTCCCTGGTTGAAGATGCGGATGCCGGCCCGGGATCCCCCGGTGGGTCTCCTGTGGGGCCATTCTGAAAAAGAGGGGACGCTCCCCTTTATCGCCAAGCCGCTGGTTTACTCGATAAGGTTTTTATAAAGGGGAGCGTCCCCTTTTTTCAAGCCAAGGTCAATTTAGCCGATTGACCGCGGTTCCGGGGATCGGGTACAAAGGGGCGCCCGGATCGAGGGCCCGTCCGGGGCTTCACGCGGTTCAAATCAGGAAAGCCCCAGGGGAGTAGCCGTGAAGGCGCCCGTCAAGTCCCTCATGAACGAAAAGCTCGTCACGGTGAGTGCAGATGAGCGGCTCGACACCGTGGACGACATCATGGCGCTCGGCCACGTGCGCCACCTTCCCGTCGTGAAGGCGGGGGAGCTGGTGGGAATCGTCAGTCAGCGCGATCTCCTGCGGGCGTCACTCTCGTCGATCTCGAACGTGGGACTCGGCGAGAAGCGGGCTTTCCTGAACTCCATCAAGATCCGCGAAATCATGAGCCCGGCTGTCGTCACGATCACACCCGCAACGACCGTCCAGGAGGCGGCGGAGATCATGGCAGACGAAAAAATTGGCTGCCTTCCCGTTGTCGACAACAACCGCCTCGTGGGCATGATCACCGAGACTGATCTTCTTCACTACATGGCCGAGAAGGGCCGTACTCGCCGATCGCCCGGCACCTCACCCCGTTAATCCCCAATCCCCGGCGTCCAGTTCCCAACGTAAAGATCCCGCCCGATTTTGCCGATTTGGGATAAGCAACCGATTTATGCGTTCACGGGTACCCGTGACCCGGGGATTTGCCTCGTTTCGTGTCGGGGCTTGAACCCGCAGGCCCCCGAAGTTGGCAATCGCCCTCCACGGGGATGACACTTAGGTGGGAAAAGCGGTGGCCGTCAAAACGGAAAAGAGCCTTCCGATTTATCGCTCTCTCCCGATAAACGCGCGAGAGGAGACGATGAATAAGGAAGAGATCAGCCGCAACCGGGGGGGCACATACATCGCGCTGTCGCTGTTCCTGGTCGCCGGTTTCGGTTTCCTTCGGGGATCGGCCTGGCAGGGGAACACGCAGATCCACACGCTGATGGAAGCGCTGACAACAGGCCTCGCTTTCGTGGTGGGGATTGGAGCCCTGCTCCGCTATTACACCAGGAAGAACAATACGTTCCTCTTCATCGGAACCGCCTTTCTCGGAACCGCGCTGCTCGACGGCTATCACGCCCTCGTGACCAGCCAGTCTTTCGCCAACCTCATGCCCTCGGCTCCCGCTTCGCTCATTCCCTGGAGCTGGAATGTTTCCCGGACTTTCCTCGCCATCCTGATGTTTGCGAGCTGGCTCGCGTGGAAGCGGGAAATACGGCTCGGTGTAGCTGGCAAAATAGGTGAAACAACGATCTTCGCGATCGCGGGCGGCCTGGCCCTTGCAAGCTTTGTCTTCTTCGCTCTCGTCCCTCTCCCGCGCGGCTACGACCCGGAACTCGCGTTCGAACGGCCCGTAGAGTTGATCGCGGGCCTATTCTTTCTTCTCGCGCTCATCGGGTATCTGCGCAAGGGGACCTGGAAAGAAGATCACTTCGAGCACTGGATCGTGCTCTCGCTCATCGTCGGCTTCATTGGCCAGACCGCTTTCATGTCCAGCTCTGCCCGGTTGTTCGACACGATGTTCGACGCGGCCCATCTGCTGAAGATGACCAGTTACATGTGCGTCCTGACCGGTTTGTTCGTGAGCACGGCCGAACTCTTCAAAAAGGCAGAGAGCAGCTCCGAAAGTCTCTCAGGGCTAACCTGGTCCCTTGAAATGGAGGCCCTGGAGCGCGAACGCTCCGAGAGAAAATTGAAATCCGTCATGGCGTCGGCGAAGGACGGGATTGTTACGACGGATTCCCGCGGGATAATCCTCTCGTGGAACAAGGGCGCGGAGATCATGTTTGGCCATAAGGAGGAAGAGGTTCTGGGAAAACCGCTGGCCCTCCTGATGCCCGAGCGCTTCCGCGATACCCATCTAAGGGACTTGGCGCGGTTCGGGTCCAGGGAAGAGACCGGGATCGTCGGAAAAAGGATCGAACTTGACATATTCAATTCGAAAATCGACGCCCACCT
>CBDUXZ010000169.1:0-5291 GCA_965371325.1 uncultured bacterium
AGGGCGAGGCGCCTTTGGAAATCGTACTCGGGGAACGCGGGGAGCTTCGATTCGAGTGAATGCGTGCCTTTTAAGGTTCCCCTCGGCCCCCGCCCCGCATTCAACGGGGTTTTCAATGCGCTCCCCAGGCTCGGGACCCCGAACCCCACGCCCCAGAGAAGTGCCGGACGCGAGGGGCCGAGGCCGTCCAGCGCGCCGCAGCGGACGAAGCTCTCGGCTTCGGGCTTGTTGAGCGGCACGCGTGCGAGCAGATCCCTCAAGTCCGTGAAGGGGCGCTTCCTGCGCTCGGCCGCGATCGCTTCCGCCATCTCCAGGCGCAGAGCCCTCACCTGCATGAGACCGACGCGCACCGCGTTGCGCCGATCGGGCGGCACTTCCCAGCCGTGGATCGCCCGCAGCGCGGCCATCTCCGCGTCCGCCTCCACACGCTCGGCGGTAAAGCGCACCTCGCTCGCGTTCACGTGCGGGAGCAGGATCTTCAGACCTATGCGCCGCGCCTCCTCCACGTACTCCGACGCCGAGTAGTAGCCCCCCTCGTTCGACAGCACCGCCGCCATGAACTCCGCCGGGTGGTGCCCCTTCCAGTAGAGGCTCTCGAAGCTCTCCTGCGCATAGGACGCCGAGTGCGCCTTGCAGAAGGCGTAGCCGGCGAAGCTTTCTATCTGCCGGAAGACGGTATCGATGATCGACTCCGAAACGCCCTGCGCCCGCGCGCCGTCGTAAAAGCGCGCCTTGTAGGCCGCCATGGGCTTCCAGCGCCCCTTCTTCGACATGCATTTTCGCATGCCGTCGGCCTCGCCGAGGCTCATCCCCGCCATCGCCGCCGCAATCTGGATGACCTGCTCCTGGTAGATGAGGCAGCCATAGGTGTCTTTCAGAATGGGCGCGAGGATGGGGTGGGCGACCCGGACCTTTTCACGGCCCAGATGGCGCATGAGATAGGCCTGCTTGCCGCCGTGATTCGACACCCCGGGGCGGATGATCGAGGAGAGGGCCGTCAGCACCTCGAAATCGTCGCAACCCGACTGCCGGAAAAGTTGTTGCATGATGGGCGACTCGATGTAGAAGCACCCCTCGGTCTTTCCCTCGGCCATGAGTTTCTTCGTAAGCGGATCGTTCAGGTAGTTGATTTCAAGACTTCTCTCGGCCCTCGCTTCGCTCGGGACCTCGAAAACCGCCCGCACGGTTTCGGGGATGACCGCGAGGCCCTTCTGCCCCAGAAGATCAATCTTGATGAGCCCGGCGTCCTCCACCGGGATCATCGACCATTGCGTAACCGGAAGCCCCTTGCTTCCCATCTGGAGCGGTATGAAATCAGTAATGGGATTGGGCGCAATCACAATGCCGCAAGGGTGGGTGGCAAGGTGGCGAGGAAAACCGCCGATCCGCTTCGCGATGGAGAGAACCGTGCGGAAGGGTTCGTCGTTCACAGGAAGGGACCGCGTCACGGGCGAGGCACCGAGCACGGCATCGAGCTCACCGGGATCGGCAAAGCGGGGGAGCTTCTTCGCGAAAGCGTCGATTTCGTTTGTCGGCACGCCGAGCGCCTTGGCCGTCTCGCGAACGGCGGAGCGCACGTGCATCTGGTTCAATGTGCAGATCATCGCCACGTGCTCGCGGCCATAGCGCTCGAAGACGTAGTCGAGCACTTCTTCGCGATCGTCCGTGCCGAAGTCGATGTCGAAGTCCGGCGGCGTGGTGCGCTCTTCGTTCAGGAAGCGCTCGAAGAAGAGGTTGTGCCGGAGGGGATCCACGTGGGTGATGTAGAGACAGTAGCTGACAATCGAGTTGGCAGCCGAGCCGCGCCCCAGACAGGGCATCCCGCGCTCGCGGGCCCAGCGCACAATGTCCCAGCAGACAAGGAAGTAATCGACGAGATTGAGCTTCTCGATCACGCCCAGCTCGTGGGAGAGCGTGTCGTAGGCCTGCCTGGTCAGGGGGCGATAGCGCACGGCGAGCCCCCGGAAGGCTTCCTTGCACAGCAGCGAGAAGGCGCTCTCGCCCTCGGGCAGATGAAAGCGCGGCGGCCTGGGGCGGCCGAGGGCGAGTTCCATCCGGCAGGCGCGCGCAATCTCCACCGTCTGCGCCAGGGCTTCGGGGAACGCGCGGAAGAGCGTGCGCATGGCGGCGGGTGTCTTGAAGAAGGCCTCCCGCGGGGCCACGGCCCCCGGCGGCAGCGATCCGACGGTCGTGTTCGTGCGCACGGCGGAGAGCACCTTATGGATGCGCCATCCCTCGGCGCGGAGGAAGTGCACCCGGTTCGTCGCGACCGTTCCGATGCCGAGGCGCCGGGCCAGATCCGTCAGGTGGAAGATCCGCTGGCGGCTCTTCGCATCGCCGACGTGCCGCAGCTCCGCGAAAAGCGTGTCGCGGGGGAGCGCACCGGCAAGCGCATGAAGAAGCGATTCGTCCGGCGTGAGGACAAAGGCGTGGCGGATGTTTCGGCGGATGGCGTCGGCGAGATCGAAAGGGGCCTCTTCCGGCGGAACGGCCTTGCCGGCGCGGCGCCCCAGAAGATCGCGCCAGCGCCGTCCCAGGTGCCGCTCGGTCACAAGGCGGCATATCTCGGCATAGCCTCTCTTGTCGCGGGCCAGCAGGACCGCGCGGGGGGGACTGTCCCCCGGCCTGGCAACAACCGAACCCGATGTCCATGCGGCGGGGGACTGTCCCCGGACGGCCGCGGGCTCGTCCACCTCCGCGCCGAAGATCGGACGGATGCCCGCCGCCGCGCAGGCCTGCTGAAAAGGGACCGCGCCGTAAAGCCCGTTCGTGTCCGTGAGGGCCAGCGCCTCCATCCCGAACTTCGAAGCCGCCCAAACGAGATCCTCGATCGTGCTGGCACCCGCGAGGAGCGAATGGTTTGAATGGACGTTCAGGTGAACGAAGGACATGGGGGGGAGTCCCTTGCGGCAAGCTCGCGGCCCGTCATCACGCATTGCTCACCGAAACGCCCCCGCAGCACATCCAGGGCCTCGCACAGGCGGCGCGTAGCAAAAATGGGACGCTCCCCTTTTTCGGTAGTACCTGACCGTTTGAGCACTTCGTGGCGAAAAAGGGGAGCGTCCCTATTTTTTCGCGCACGCGGGAACAGTTCCAGCTGGCCAGTGGACCATTTGAGATCCCAGGCCTTCACGATGAGCTTGCGAACGCGTACGCGACGAGCGGCGGCGGCATGGCAAAGGGGAGCCAGGGCGTCGAAGAGCGGCGAATCGAGATCCTCCGGATCGGGGAGCAACGTCCGGCGCCACCTCTCGGTGCCGTCGGCGTAAGCGACCCCCACCGCCAGCCGCCGCGCCGCCAGGCGCTTTTGCCGGAGACGGGTGCCCAGTTTCGCCACAAGCCGTGCGAGCGCCGCCTCGAGAATCTTCCGGTCGAGCACATCGGGCTCGAACAGCGTCTCTTCGCAAAGCTCGGTGTGCAGACGCCTCCCCCGCACAGGCCGGGGGTCGATGCCGCGGGCCCGCTCGTGCAGGAGGCGCCCCGGACGCCCGAACACGCGTTCCATCGCCTCGACGGGGATGGGCGGGATGTCGCCAATGCGCGCCACGGCTAGATCATGGAGTGCCGCGGCGAGCTTCGGTCCCACGCCGGGAAGGCGCTCCACGGGGTGGGGCGCGAGAAAGGCCGGCTCGTAGCCACGGTAGACATCCAGAAGCCCCGCGCGCTTGGCCGCACCCGAGGCAACCTGGCTTGTGAGCTTGTTCGCGGCCAGTCCGATGGAGGCCTGGAGCCCCAGGCGATCACGGATCTCGCGCTGGATGCGCGCGCAGGCATCAAGTGGGCCGCCCAGAAGGCGCTCGCACCCCGTGTAGTCAAGGAAGCCCTCATCCAGGCGCGTACGCTCGATCAGCGGCGAGTAGGGAGCGAGGATGCGGAACACCGCTTCGGAAGCACGGGAGAAAAGCGCCCCATCGAAGGGAATGACGCGGGCGAGCGGCGCCAGGCGCCGGGCCTGGGCGAGGGTGAGACCCGGACGAACGCCGTCGCCGCGCGCCTCGTAGGAGGCGGAGACCACAGTGCCGCGGCTGTGGAGGTGGCTCACGATGAGCGAGCGGCGCAGGAGTGCCGGATTCTTGACACGCACCACGGAGGCGTAGAAGTCGTCGACGTTGATGTGAAGCACATGGCGCATCACAGGGACTGTCCCCCGGCGCGGCACAAACCGATCACCTTGCCCACAACCCGGAGATCGGAGACGGGAACCTGGATGGGCGTGGCTGCGTCGCCGGACTCGAAGCGGACGACCGCCGCTCCGGGCACGTGGCGGTAGAGCGCATCGCGCCCGCCGATCTCCGCGATAATTACCTCCCCCGCCCTGATCGCCTGGCGCGTCTCGACGATGACCGTGTCTCCCGGCGCGTAGATCCGCTCGGAGAGCCCCTCGCCCCGGAGCCGGCGCCGGGAGAGCCGGCGCAGCATGCCGGCCTCGCGGAGGGCCGGTTTCCATCCAGGTGCACTCTCCACCATCGTTCCACCGTGTGTTGATGGCGAACAAAAAGCGAAAGTCATTCTCAAAAAAACGGGGCTGAAATGCGCGCGCATCCACTCCCCTTTTGCTCAACCCCAGAAGCATCCCCAGGGATCCTTCGCGATCTCGTCCATGCATCGGCTGGACGGCGCAATGAAGGGGCGCTCCTCGATGTCGTGATAGGTCCACCACCGGCCGCTGCCGCGGCGCCAGAACAGTTCGAACTTAGCATCCATGACCGAGCGGAGTTGCGCGATCGGCATCTGGAGTTGCTTTGCGTTCGCTGCGCTTCGGTAATGGTGGTAGATCGTGTAGCCCTCCGCCGTTCGTACAACGTGAACCTCACCTCGGGGCACACGCGGTTGAAGGACGCGGCGGATGTCATCAATTTGAATCTCCGTTGTTTCCGGATTTTCGGCGCACAAAGCCATTTGGGGGGTCTCCGCAGCCAACTAAAAAGAGTGAGCGAGTGTGAAACGACTTTCACATCTTGACGGGTACCGATGCTTTGTTCAGGCATCATACGCCCATCACCTTGGAATTGCTAGGAATTTCTTAAGGGTTTCCGGGCCTCTCCAAGCCACTTTCGAAAGGCCCCCTAAACGCTTGAAGCAAAAGGATTTCTAAACCCACCCTCCTCCGGACAGCCCCGTCCCTGGCCCGCGGGCGGCCTTGGCCAGCCGGCGGGAAACCAAGTCGGCGAGGGCCTCTTGGACGGCCGCAACCTCGCGCACCGGAAGCCCCCAGAGAGACAAAACGAGCGCATCAAGCGCGTTGCGGTCTTCGGCCCCCAGCTCGTCAAAAATCGAGCGTGCCGATCGCG
>CBDUXZ010000170.1:0-5243 GCA_965371325.1 uncultured bacterium
GGGGGCGTTATCCTCGACGAGAAACGCAGCGTGGGGATCCTCCAGCGCAAACTCCCATGCACGCCTCCGATCCCGGAACTCGATTCGCACGTCCCCAATCGAAAGAGCCTCGTGTGTTTCCGTTCGTGTTTCGGGTTGCGTGATCATATTCCCTGGGCCGTCAGCGATAGTAGAGTCAGGAGCCGATGTTCATGCAGGCCACCCCCGGCTGGCTCGACTGTGTGCACGGGCCGGGGGCGCCAAGACCGTTTGTGTTATCGGTTGCCAGCTTGCAGTTGTTCGGAACGCTGACCATGACGTCCAGCTCCACGTGCGTCACGTCCGGCGTAACGTACTTCTTCCGAACCGCCTTTTTGTCATCCGTCTGCTTCAATGAAACTGCCTCCCTTGCGGGAACCATTAATGTAATGCCTTGAAAAACAGGCCCCCCCGCAGGGCGGGAGCCTGGTAACGCTCAGTGTCCGCAGTGTCCGTCGAGGGTGGCAGCACCCCCTCCCGGTCCTATGACCGGGAGGGGAAGGGATCCGTCAGGCCGGGGTGCAAAGGCATCCTTGCGCATCTCTCCGATGCTGCAGAGGTAGTCCACATGAGAATGGTGATCCCCGTTCTCCCACTCGGCAAATCCGGGACAGCGCCCGCAGGTATCATGGGTGCTGCAACCGTTGCATTTCGAATCCTTGTCCCGCCCCCCCCGCAGGGCCGGGAGTATGTTCCGGAAGGCCTCCTTGAAGCTCATCTCGCGCAGACTGAAGCCTATCTTCCTGGTCATCAGGCACCCGTGCAAACCGCCGTAAGGATCAATGTGGAACGAACTCATCCCGGCGCCGCAGGTAAAAATATCCTCCGGCGGAAGCAACACGTCCGGTATCGAGCATCGCTCCTCCCAGGCCCGGGCCGTTTCCGGATGGGTCATGTCGATATCCAGAACATCCGCTGCCGGGATGCGGTACGCGAGGGTGCTTTTATCGCCGTTCATCTTTGCCGTGATGATCGGATCGTAACGGAACTCCAGGCCGTAGCGATCCGCGATGGCCCAGATATCGTCCAGCTCATGTTTGTTGATCGTCATTACGGGCGTCTTGAGCTTCAGGGGCAGTCCGCGCTTCACGATGCGCTCGATTCCGTTGATGCAGCGCCTGTAGCTCCCCTTGATTCCCGTGACACGCTCATAAGTCTCTGCGGTCGCACCGTAAAGAGAAATCTCGATTGAGAAAGGTGGGTACTTCTCGAAGTAGTCCGCCACCTTCTCGGTGATCATGGTTCCGTTCGTGAATATATTCACGAATATACCGAGTGACTTTACGTGCGCATAGATATCGAGAAAATCGGGGCGAAGGAGCGGCTCCCCTCCCGTAATGAGGAGCCACATGAGTCCTTCTGCGGCGGCCTCATCCATGATTCGGCGAATCTCCTCCAGGGTAAGCTCGTTCCCCTCCCCCGGCGGGCAGTAGCAGTGAACGCACTTCAGGTTGCAGGGATGCAGTAGCTCGATACTGCCGCTGATGGGGACGCGCTTCTCCGTGACAAACTTGCTGAAATTGAGCCCCATGTCCCCACTGCGAATGGTGCGAATCTCGACATCCCTCACGGCGGTCTCCCTTCAGATGCGCCGCTCCCGGCAGCGCGGAAACTCGGTCTAGGCTTCGTGAACGCCGCCTATCTTGATAAGCTTCGCGATCAGGGTTTCCACATCACGCCTGGCTGTCTGCTCGTCTACGTCGAACTCCTCGAGCACGTCCCGGAGCAAATCATCGATCGTGTGTTTTCCATCCACCCGATCCCAGATGAAGGCGGCCACCTCGTTCAGTGTGAAAAGGCCCACCTCCCGTACGTTGTGCCGGATCGGCACAAGAAAAATCTCGGTGGCGACCCGACGGCAAACCACGTCCGGGTGCTGCGTGTAAACCTTCGCCATCTCCTCGGGCATCCTCACTCCTCAATCGGCTGTGGCCGCATCCGCGAGTCTTCGCAGCGAGCCGCCGGACCGAACGTGCGGGCGGAAACCCAGAACGGCCCGGCCGGCATCCGCCAGGTGACGACGCCTCAAACCGGGGGGCAGTGCGGAACCGTGCAGGCCATAGCGCGCCTGGAGCCACGCTTTCGAAGGAAAAATCATGCTTCTGATCCTGTGGAGCGCTACGAGCGTATCACGGGCCTGAAGGAGCTTCAATAAATAGCGACGCGAAGAGGGAAGCGCGTGTTCACCCCGGGCAGCGCGCGGGCCGAACATATGTTTCCAGTCGATAATCGCATCGAATGCCATCGATTTTAATTTTCCAGGATAGATCGCCGCTGTAATGCCGGCCGGCGCGGCCACTCCACAGAGCGCCCGTGTTCCGGCAAGCGCCACGAAAAGTGCGGAGTCCGCTTCCCATGCTCTTGCTTCACAGAGGACGCGATCCCACCGGATTGCCTTCTCCCTGATGAGGAGCGCTAAATCCACAAACCACAGGGCCTTCGCGTAGGCGTGCCTTTGAAGGTGAATGGCGGAGAAGACAATGGCATCTTCCGCCCCGAGCACGGATGCCCGCAGTTCTGGGTCCCCGCACCGGCGGGCGCGTTGCCACAGACCCGCGGGCTCGAGCGCGGGACCTGCGACAAGCGACTCGGCCGGAATGAGCCGCCAGTGAACCTCCACGTATACGCGCGTGCCGTCCGGGAGCCGCCGGGTCATTTCCATCTCGTGGTTGGTCCGGAGGATCGCCTCCTCGGCAGAGGGACGGAGCGGCTGGTAGCCGAGATCCTTCAGGATCCGTAGCGTGCAGCGCACGTCACGGGGCCTGACCATGAAATCGATATCGCACATCGGCCTCAGCGCCGGATGGGCGTATATCTCGCCGAGGAAAGCGGCACCCTTCAGAAGAATCGCGCGAACCCCTTCCGCTTCGAGCGCCCGCGTAATTCCTGCGAGATCCGAGAGATGGATAACGTTCTGGCGGAGCGTCGCGGCGCGGGCCCTGGCGAAGGGGAGGGTGTGTTCGCCCAGCGCTTCCAGCAGTCCCCAGCGATCCAGGCTGTCATGGAGCAGGGGCGCGATCCCCTGGGCGTGCGCGCGCTCGAAGAGTCGGGCCCAGTCGATTCCCGGCGCAGCGGTTCCCCCCGTTCCGCCCGCCTGCGCAATCCGACGGGTGAGGGAGGCTGAAGCGATCGGCGCGAGGGCCTCACACAACCAGTCCGAAAGGAGCGTTGATTCCCGATCGCCGATCATGGCGACCTCAACCGCTGGGCAAGTTTCGATTCCAGAATGCGCCGTGGCAGGCCCGGAAGGCCGAACAGATACGGCACACCCAGGGCAGATTTCCGCCAGTGCTTCTTCTTCCGCCCTGTCACCGGCCGGGCCGCCGCTTGAACGGCCACATCTCCCGTCTCTCCGACATCCCCGGGATGGAACCCGTCAAGAAGCGACATCTCCTCGGCACCCGGCGCACGACCCGCTTTGGAGAGAAGCTGCAGTTTCTTGTAGAGGATCCGGAAGCGCTTCTCCACGTACCCGAGCGCCTTTAGCAGAAGCGCCCCCCCCATGAAGGCCATTGCGAGCAGGAGAAATCCCTCCTGCGGCGGTAGACCACGCAGGGAGAGCGCTGCCAGCGCAAGAAAGGAGGATACCCAGTACATCACGACCACCGCCTGACGATGGCTAAGGCCAATGCGAACGAGGCGGTGATGAAGATGCTCGCGATCCGCCTGAAACAGATGGGTGTGCTGGATGGTACGCCGGAGTATCGCGAGCGCCGTATCGAGTACCGGCAACCCGACCGCGAGGAGCGGCATCAGGAGCGCGAGCGCCGTTGCGCCTTTCAGAAATCCCTGCATACCGATTATCGCGATCACGAATCCCAGGAAGAGGCTCCCGGTGTCGCCCATGAAGATCCGCGCTGGGGGGAAGTTGAATTTGAGGAAGCCAAGGCATGCGCCTGCCAGCGCCACGGCGGCTATGGGGACGAATGTGACGGGATCGGGGATGGAAATTGCAAAGAGCGTCAGCGACACAATCGCGCCGATCCCCGCGGCCAGTCCGTCAAGGCCGTCGATCAGGTTTATGGCATTCGTGATTCCCACTATCCAGAGGACGGAAACCGGGACGGAGAGGACTCCCAGGTCCCAATGGCCCCCGAAGGGGTTTGTAAGAATGGCGATCCTGCTCCCCGAAGCGATAACGACAAGGGCCGCGAGCGTCTGAACGGCGAGCTTGAGCTTCGCATCCGCGCCGCGGCGGTCATCGTATACGCCGAGGAGAATCATCATGATCGCGCCGATTGCAAGGCCAAGCATCGGCGTGTCGAGGGTCCTGGCGCCGTTCAGGCTGTAGGCAAGAGCGCAGCCGGCCGCGAAGCCCGCCGCCAAAGCCAGCCCGCCTAGAAGAGGCATGGACGTGCGATGCATCTTCCGGGCTTCCGGGCGGTCGAACACGCCGAAGCGGATTGCGGCGCGCTCAGCAAGCGGGGTCAGGAGCAGCGTTACCGCCCCTGCAGTTATAAGGACGATCAGGTACATGACTCATGCCCGATTGGAGACGAACGCGGCGATTGCACGGCGCGCTGCATGTCCGTTTTCGCTATCAGCTTTCGATAAATGGCGGCAATATCGGCCGCCATCGCCCCCTCGTCGAATCGTTCATCGATGCACAGTCTCGCGTAATGGCCCATGCGCTGCCGGAAGGAACGATCACCCGCAAGATGTCCGAGAGTGTCTGCGAGCCGGATATCATCACCGGGGGGCACGAGATAGCCGGTACGCCCCTCCTCGATAAGCTCCGTGATTCCGCCGACGCGGGATGCCACCACCGGAACGCCGGCCGCCATCGCTTCGATGACAACACGCCCCATCCCCTCGTAGCTGGAACAGAGTGTTGCAACGTCGAGCTGCGCCGTTATCGCGGCAATGTCTTCCCGGTGACCCGTGAAGGAGAGATGAGGTTCGATGCCGAGACACGATGCCTTCCGCGCAATCGCGCTCCGCAACGGACCATCGCCGACGAGAACCAGTCGCGCCTCCGGGCAGGTCCTCCGGAGCCGCGCGAAAGCCGCAAGCAGGGTATCGTGCCCCTTCCCTTCCCATAGCTTGGCGACCTGCCCCACAAGGAATGTCTTTTCCGTTGCCCCGAGGGATCTCCGCAGACTGGAGTTGCGATGCGCCGTGAAGAATGCAGCGCGATCAATCCCGCTGTACACAACCTGGCGGTTTTCGCAGCCCGCCATGCCCGCGCGGACGGCTGACGCCTCGAGCGCTGCGCTTACGAGAAT
>CBDUXZ010000171.1:0-5238 GCA_965371325.1 uncultured bacterium
CCCCCCTCCCCCCGCACCGGAAAGTTCCTCCAGAAATTCCCGTAGGCGCTCGGCACCTCCCCGTCCTCGTCAGCCCATGGGTCCCAGAAACCGCACTTGTGCTTTCGGAGGATCCTGATGTGGGTCTGACCGGAGAGGAACCACAGGTTCTCCACCACGATGTTCTTCCACGAGATCTCCTTCGTGGTGAGGAGCGGAAACCCCTCCCGCAGATCGATCTCGTAATTGAAGTTGAACGTGGAAAGAGTATCAACGCCCGTCCGGTTCTCCTTCCGTGTCCCTTTCTCGAGCACTTCACGGACGATATCGAGATAGACCTGCAAGGCGCCTCCTGCCGGAATCTCGGAACAGACGGGAGTGCCGGACCCGGCAATCCGGATGCGGCCGCCCGTCCCGCCCTCAGTCTATAGCAGAACCACCCGCACGGTGAAAACTTCCCCGGATGGCCCCCTGCCGCGGCGCTCGGGGAGAGGCATTCCCGGCGACGGCTGCCGTTTCGAAGGGAGCAAACCAGCAGGGGCGGCAGGGACGAAACAGCCGGGGCCCGAAAGGGTCCCTCGGATTGACAGGATAAGACTTTTACCAGATGGGATCTTGCGTGAGAAGGCTGGAAGCATCTTCCGCTTCGATGCCGGGGGAGAAGAGGAAACCCTGCCCGTAATCACAACCAAGGCTGCGGAGCCGTGCGAACTGCTCCCGCGTTTCAATGCCTTCCGCCACCACCGACATGCCCATGTTTTTCCCGAGCGAAATGATTGTTTTGACGATTTCCTCGTTCTCGGCCTTTCCCTGCATCACCTGGACAAACGCCCGATCGATCTGGAGTGTATCGAAAGGGAAACGCTGCAGGGCCGCCAGCGAAGAGTGGCCGGTCCCGAAGTCATCGACGTTCAGCTTGACCTTCAACTTCTTCAACTGGTTCAGGATGGAATGCGCCTCTTCGACATTCTCCATGACCACGCTCTCGGTGATCTCGAGCTTCAGAGTCTCGGGATCGATGCTCTTCTCGTCCAAAACCTGTTTTATGTGATCGATCAGATCAGATTGGGCAAAGTGCTTGCCCGAGAGGTTGACGTTCATCGTCAATGGCGAATCGGCCGGGAAAGTTTTCTGCCACACCTTCAGCTGTTGGCATGCCTGGCTGAGAATCCAGCGGTCGATTGGAATGATCAGCGCGATCTCTTCCGCTACCGGGATGAAATCCATCGGTGGAATCAGCCGCCCCGACGGATGCTGCCAGCGCGCGAGTGCCTCGAAACCGGTGATCTTCCCGCTCGTCAGCGAGATAATGGGCTGGTAGTGAACTCTGAACTCCCCCCGCTCCACGGCGCGCCGCAGATCCGTCTCAAGTTCGAGGAGCGTCATGGCCCGGGCGTGCATTGCCTGGTCGAAGACTTCGTATTGTGCCTTTCCCTGCGCTTTCGCGCGGTACATGGCCGTGTCAGCGTCGCGAAGAAGCTCCTCAGCCCGATCGTACTCCGCTGTACTCAGCGCTATTCCGATGCTGGCCGAGGTGAACACCTCCTGGCCCTGCAGATTGAACGGCATCGCCAGTCTCCGCCTTATCTGCTCGGTGACGCGGACGGCATCGCTCGCGTCACGCACCTCATCGAGGAGGATCGTAAACTCGTCGCCACCGAGATAGGCCGCGGTATTTCCTTTGCGCAGGGTTTCCTCGAGTCTCCTCGCGATTGCAACGAGCAGTTCATCCCCGACTGCGTGCCCGAGGCTGTCATTTATGAGCTTGAACCGGTCAAGATCAAGGACCAGGACCGCGAACCTGTAACTCTTGTCGCGCTTCGCACGGCTGAGCGCCTGGTCGAGCCGATCAACGAAGAGCGCCCGGATTGGCAGCCCTGTGAGGGCGTGCCGGAAGGCCGTGCTGAGAACGGTCTTTGCCATGACCTTGCTGCTCTCTCCGTCCAAACCCTGCCTCAGAAGCCCGGCCAGCTCACCGCTCGCCGCAAACCGAGCGGAAGGCAGACCGGAACTGCCCGAAGCGGGCGCGGCGTCATTTTTTGAAACGGGCGTGCCGGCAGGTACCGCATCGTCAATGACAATGTCGATTTCCGTCTGCTCTTCCCCGCCATCCGCCTTCGCCGATCCGCCGTTCGATGCACCCGTCTCGCCGGCAGCCGCATCGCCCTCTGCATCGGACCCGGCTTCCGGGACCGGGGGCAGGACTTCGGCCTCTCTGATGCGCGCCTCCGCGGTGGCTGCCTCGGAGTAGTAGCGGGCCGCTCGCGCGGCGTCTCCGCGCCTTTTCATGAGAGCCCCAATGCGACGGCTCAAATCGGCAACGCCCACCCAGTTTTCGCTGTAATCGTGAATCCAGAGGAGTCTGAAGAGGGGGTCGGAGCGATCGGGGAAGAGACGGGCAACCTTCTCGAGGGCCGCAATCGCGCCGGCGCGATTACCCCGCCTGAAGGTCGCGTCGGCTTCGGCCAGCTCGATATCGAGGTGTCTGTCTTCACTCATTCCCTCAGGGAGTTGCGTCCGCTCCGTGGTGGAAAGGTTCTCCCTCGCCCTGGCAAGCCGTCCGCCCTCCTCTCGCTGCCCGGCCACGAAAGAGGGAGGCTCGTCTATTTCACAGATTTCGATGACCGGCCTTACGCGAGAAGCATCATCGGCGTCGTCCCGCGGCGGGGGCGCGGCGGCTTCCTCGGACGGAGCGGAATCGGCCTCCTGGGGTTCCACACCGGGGGCGGAAGCCGACAGTTCCATCAGGCGAGCCGACAGATCGCGCCGTTTCGCCGGGTCCCACTCGGATTTGTAAAGCTCGATCGCTTCTTCGAGAAGGACCTTCGCCTCCTCGATCTCTTCGGCTTCCGCTTTCGCTTCCGCCAGGAGCTCGACTGTCCTGGCCGTTCTGAAATCGTCCGTAGCGGGCTCGAGAACCTCGACCGCGAGTTTTGGCTCCTTTCTGGCCAGATGTATCTCGGCCAGCTTGAGCCTCAGCCGGTGGTCGTGGGGGGCGGCCTTGAGGATCCTCTGGGTCAGTTCGAGCAGTTCCTGGGATTCGGGATCGAGCCCCTTGATCGAATTACAGTACTGGTCATATCCCTCGGGGTCGAAACCTTCCTTGTAAAACAGTGCCGCTACTTCGAGGCGCTTCTCGATGTTATCCGGGTGCAGATCGGCAATCTTTTTCAGGATGTCGATCGACTGCCGTTTCTCCCCTTTCCGGTGCTCGAGGTTCGCCGCGAGCTGGAAGTGCCGTACCGATTCCGCAACCCGCCCGAGCTTCTGATTGAGTTCGGCAATCTCCAGATGAACATCCTTCAACTTTGGATCCACGCTGACGATCCGTGTAAGGATGGCTATCGCCCTGGGATAGAAGCCCTTCTCGGAGAAATTGCCGGCGACACGGTGGTACTCTTCGATTGCCTCTTCATGATGTCCCAGCCGCTCGCAAAGCTCTGCGACCTTGAGCCGGATCGTCGAATCGTCAGGAGAACCTTCCAGGATCTTCTGATACTGCTCCAGCGCTTTCTGATGCTGCCCCTTGGAGAGGTACTTTTGGACGGCGCTCAGCAGCTTGTTCTTGTTGATCGAAGCCATGAATAACCTGGTGGATGTGAAATCAGACGCCGGCTCCGGCGCCCCCTTCCCGGGAGCGGCCCCCCGGGCGCGGACAAGCGCGATCTAGGGGCTTAGCGGCCATCCGGGGGGGCGGGTTGGGGCAGGACAGCGGGAACCCCCGCTGGCCCCGGAGCGCGCCCAGGCTTCGCCCAAGGCAGTCCTTCACGGCGTTGACAGATCACTCAAAACCCAGTAATTTCCGACCTTTCCTGAACTCGAAAGGGGCCTTCGGGGCCCTTCATTTCGCACCTGACAAGGAGTTGCTTCCATGACCCTCGCCACGAACCTCGGATTCCCGCGACTGGGCGCACGCCGCGAGCTGAAGCGGGCCCTCGAACAGTACTGGGGGGAGAAGATCGAGCGAGACTCCCTTCTGGAAACGGCCCGTGGGCTTCGTGCAAGGCACTGGAAGCTGGCCCGGGAATCGGGGATCGCGCACATCCCCAGCAATGATTTTACCCTCTACGACCATGTGCTCGACACGGCCTGCATGGTGGGCGCCATCCCGGATCGTTACCCCTCGGAGGACGGACCCGTCTCCCTTAAGACCTACTTCGCCATGGCGCGAGGGCTTCAGGACAAGGAAGCCGGGCTGGACGTCCCGGCAATGGAGATGACGAAGTGGTTCGACACGAATTACCACTACATCGTCCCCGAGTTCAGCGCGGATCAGCGCTTCCGGCTGGCCTCCACGAAAGCGGTTTCGGAATTTGAGGAGGCCAAGGCGCTCGGCATCCATACCCGCCCCGTTCTGCTGGGGCCGGTCTCCTTCCTCCTTCTCGGGAAGATGCAGGGCGGGCAGGCCGGCGCGCAGCTCTCGCTCCTTCCCGCGCTTCTACCCGTGTATGAGGAGGTTTTGGGGAAGCTGGCGGAAGCGGGCGCCGACTGGGTCCAGATGGATGAACCCTGCCTTGTGCTCGATCTTCCCGAGGGCGCCGCGGAGGCCCTGAAGAGCGCCTACGGGCGCCTGGGCGCCGTGTCCGGCGGGCTCAAGCTTCTCGTTGCAACCTACTTCGGCGATCTGCGCAAGAACCTCTCCCTCGCCCTCTCGCTACCCGTGTCGGCCCTTCACCTCGATCTCCTTCGGGGGGCGAGGGATCTCGAAGATGCGCTGGCAGGCATAGACGGCAAGATGATGCTTTCCCTGGGCGTCGTCGACGGACGGAACATCTGGCGAACGGATCTGGATGAAGCCTTCGAGAAGGTGAAGAAGGCCGTCGATGCCCTCGGCAAAGACCGGATCCTGGTGGGCCCCTCCTGCTCGCTTCTCCACGTTCCCGTGGATCTTGATCTCGAAGAGAAGCTCGACGGGGAGCTTCGCAGCTGGCTCGGGTTCGCGAAGCAAAAACTGTCCGAGATCCGTGCGCTCGCGATTGCGGCCGAGGCCGGCCCGGAGTCCGTTAAGGATGCGTTTGAAGCGAGCCGCAAGGCGGCCGAGAGCCGCCGCACCTCGGAGCGCATTCACAACAAATCCGTGGCCGGGCGCATTGCGTCCGTCGATGAGGGAATGTCCCGGCGGAAGAGCCCTCACGCGACGAGGTGTCGGAAACAGGCCGAATTGCTGGGACTCCCGGCGTTTCCCACAACGACCATCGGCTCTTTTCCCCAGACCAGGGAGGTCCGGGCGGCCCGCGCAGAATTCAAGGCGGGCAAGAG
>CBDUXZ010000172.1:0-5207 GCA_965371325.1 uncultured bacterium
GAGCACGAACAATATTCTGTCGCCCGCCAACGGAAAACCGATCATCTCCCCCTCCCAGGACATCGTCCTGGGGATCTATTATCTCACCCGGGAACGCCCCTTTGCCGAGGGGAGCGACATGATCTTCAGCAACCCTGAAGAGGCAATCTGCGCCTATGATGCGGGCGTGGTTGATCTTCAGGCGCGGGTGAAGATCCGGATTGAGGGAGAGATCGTTGAAACGACCATCGGCCGTGTGATCATGCGGGAGGTCGTTCCGGAAGAGGTGCCCTTCAAGACCGTCAACAAGGTGATGGACAAGAAGGAGCTTGCCAACCTCATCGACTACACCTACCGGGCCTGCGGCAACAAGAGGACTGTTCTCCTGGCCGATCAGCTCCGAACGCTGGGGTACAAGTACGCGACAGCAGCGGGGATCTCTATCTGCCTCGACGACATGATCATCCCGTCGAACAAGCTGGATCTTCTTGACGACGCCAAGCGGCGGGTTATGGAGATCGAGGAGCAGTACCGGGATGGTCTTATCACCGACGGTGAGCGTTACAACAAGGTGATCGACATCTGGGCCGGCGTTACCGAACAGGTAGCGGAGGAGATGGGGAAGGAACTGCGGACAGAGCCCTTCGTGAATCCCGAGACGGGGGAACAGCGATTCGAGCGGAGCTTCAACTCCATCTTCATGATGGCCGACTCCGGGGCACGGGGATCGACACAGCAGATCCGGCAGCTTGCCGGAATGCGCGGACTTATGGCCAAGCCCTCCGGCGAGATTATCGAAACGCCGATCACGGCCAATTTCAAGGAGGGGCTCAGCGTTCTCCAGTATTTCATCTCCACGCACGGTGCGCGAAAGGGACTGGCGGACACGGCCCTCAAGACCGCGAACTCCGGCTATCTCACGAGACGCCTGGTCGACGTCGCGCAGGACATGATCATCAATCACGAGGATTGCGGTACGCTGCACGGCATGAATATCTCCCAGCTTGTGGAAGCGGGGGAGATTATCGAGACTATCGGTGATCGTGTCCTCGGAAGAGTCACCATGGAGGACGTTCTTGACCCAGTAACCGGCGAAACGCTGATTCCGGCGAATCAGGAAATAGACGAGGGCAGGGTCGAGATTCTTGTAAATGCGGGAATCGAGCAGGTGAAGATCCGTTCCGTTCTCACCTGTCGTGCGCCGAGAGGCGTTTGCGTCCGGTGCTACGGTCGAGATCTCGCCCGCGGAAAAATGGTCAATCTGGGCGAGGCGGTCGGCGTCATTGCGGCCCAGTCCATTGGCGAGCCGGGAACACAGCTCACCATGAGGACGTTCCATATCGGTGGTACGGCCATGGCGCAGGAAAAGGTCTTCACCTTCGCGTCGCACAACGGGCGGGTCGAGTACGACGGCCGACGCGTTCTGACCAAGTCCGACGGATCAAACATCGCCATCACCAGTATGCTCAAGACCCGCATTATAGATGAGACCGATCGCGAGCTCGCCACCTTCGACTTCGAGTACGGCACCAGAATGTATGCAGCCGCCGGCACCTATGTGACCAAGGAAATAACCGCCGGGAACGAAGGGAAGGTGAAGATCGAAACGATCGAAACCGGAGATCCAAAATCGGTTTCGATCGAAATCCTGGACGAAAAGGGGAACCCGAAGGAGCGACACCTTCTGAGGACAACGGACACGCAATCGCTCATCGCACATTTTCGCGTCAAGGACGGTGAGAAGATCAAGTATGGGGATGTGATCAAGGAGGCCGATCGTCTCGCGGAGGTTCCCCAGGACCGGCCGATTATTGCTGAGGTGGAAGGCATTGTGAAGTTCGGCGATATCGTCGAGGGATCGACCATGCGGGAAGAGTATGACGCGCAGACCGGTCTATCGAAGAAAGTAATCATCGAGTCTCGCGACGCCGATCTGAGACCCCGCCTCTCGATCAAGTCAGAGACGGGAGAAACGCTCCCCATCCATGGAACCAATCGTGTTGCCCGTTACTTCCTCCCCGAACGCGCCAACATCAACGTTGTCGAGGAGGAGGTCATCGAGCCCGGAAGCATCATCGCAACCATCCCGAAGGAGAGGAAGAAGACGCGCGACATCACGGGCGGTCTTCCCCGGGTGGCGGAACTCTTCGAGGCGCGCAAACCGAAAGACTCGGCCTCCGTCAGCGAAATCGAGGGGACGATTTCCTTTGGGAAGGATACGAAAGGAAAGCGGAAGATTATCGTTGCCCCGGACGCTGGAGAGCCGAAGGAATACCTCATTCCAAAGGGGAAGCCTCTTCGCGTACAGGAGGGCGACCGTGTCTTCGCGGGCATGCACCTCATGGATGGCGCTGCGAACCCCCACGATATCCTGCGAATCAAGGGGGAGGAGGAACTGGCGAAATACCTCGTGGATGAGATCCAGGAGGTCTATCGTCTTCAAGGGGTGAAGATCAACGACAAGCACATCGAGACGATTGTCCGGCAGATGCTGAGAAGGGTGAAGGTAAATGATGTCGGGGACAGCGACTTCCTGGCCGGTGAGCAGGTGGATAGATTCACCTTCGAGGATGTGAAGGATAAACTGACCGAGGAGGGTAAGCAGCCTCCCGTCGCAGAGCCACTCCTTCTCGGCATCACCAAGGCAAGTCTCTCGACGGAAAGCTTCATTTCAGCGGCCAGCTTCCAGGAGACCACCAAGGTTCTCACGGAAGCAGCCGTCTGGGGGAAGACCGATCACCTCCGGGGTCTAAAGGAGAACGTGATCATGGGGAGGCTGATCCCGGCGGGGACGGGACGGGCGCGCTACGCGCGCGAGAAGATCACCGTGGAGCTCGATCAGGAGGCCCTCGCCGAGGCGAAGTCTCAGGCGGCCGCGCTGGCTGCTGCCCGGTCGGAGGTGATCGAGACGACCGAACCAGCCGCTCCCGAGGAGGGACCATCCACGGCGGCTGGCGGCGAGAGCGCACCAATTCCCTGATGCAGAAGGGCTTTCCCGGATACTACGGGCCGCCGACGGGGGGTCTCGCATCGGGAATAGAAACAGCTGCTGATGCATGCGGCGCCCCGGGGGGGGTGCCGCGGCCTTTTCCAGGTGCCCGCGAAGGCCCTCCGGCGCGCCGCGTCACGCCGCAACATGTTGATAAACCTGAAAAAATGGTTGACAATCGGTGGGGCATTGCTAAACTTCCTGTCCCTCGTTCTTGTGTTCCAGTTCCCGTGCAGGTTCTGTCTGTAGGGAGCAGGCGGGCGGCTATGCGGCCCGCTTTTATTTAAACCCTTTGTCGCGCAGATGACGCCATGCCCACCATTAATCAGCTGGTTCGCAATGGCCGCAAGCCGGTGCGGAAAAAGAGCGGTTCTCGCGCGCTCCTTCGGTGCCCGCAACGTCGCGGCGTGTGTCTGCGCGTCTACACGACGACTCCCAAGAAG
Source organism: uncultured bacterium (assembly GCA_965371325.1). Taxonomy (GTDB): domain Bacteria; phylum JAUYMQ01; class JAUYMQ01; order JAUYMQ01; family JAUYMQ01; genus CBDUXZ01. Next base: position 3,412 of record CBDUXZ010000172.1, read on the forward strand.
CCCAATTCCGCTCTGAGAAAAGTCGCGCGCGTCCGCCTGACCAACGGGATTGAACTAACCGCGTACATCCCCGGGGTTGGGCATAACCTGCAGGAGCACTCAGTGGTGCTCATCCGGGGAGGGCGTGTGAAGGACCTTCCTGGCGTTCGCTATCATATTATTCGCGGCACGCTCGATTCTGTGGGTGTTGAGGGGCGGAAGAAATCGCGTTCGAAATACGGCACTAAACGGCCCAAGTAGTCCGGCCTGCGCATACGCGGGTGTCGTCGCCGCCTTTGGGCGGCGCGTGTACATCTGCTTCCGGGTGGGCTGTCTTTTTAAAAGGGGAGACCGACAACTCGTGCCCAGAAGGAAATCCCCGGATAAGCGAAGGATTTTACCGGATCCGAAGTATAGCGACCGGTTGGTTGCCAAGTTCACCCACTCGCTTATGTACGGCGGTAAAAAGTCGAAGGCCGAGCGTATCTGCTACGGCGCCCTCGACATCATCGGTGAGAAGGCGGGTGACGATCCGGTCAAGGTGTTCCGTAAGGCTCTGGATAACGTCAAGCCACGCGTGGAGGTAAAGTCGCGCCGGGTCGGTGGCTCCACCTACCAGGTTCCCGTGGAGGTGAGACCGGACAGGAGCGTCTCTCTCGGGATCCGCTGGATCATCTCGTATGCCCGCGAGCGCCAGGGTCATTCGATGAAGGAGAAGCTTGCAGCCGAGCTTCTCGACGCGGCATCGGATCGTGGGTCCGCGGTGAAGAAGCGCGAGGATATCCACAAGATGGCGGACGCCAACAAGGCTTTCGCCCACTACCGGTGGTGAGAACGCTCCCAGGGGACCGCCCCCTCTTCCTGATTAGGAGAACCACGTTAACCTGCTGCTTCGATCCGGTTGCCGGACGAAAAGCATACGCGGTCAGTTGATATGGCAAGGGTCGTTCCGCTCGAGCGGACTCGCAATATCGGTATCATGGCGCACATCGACGCCGGGAAGACGACCGCCACCGAGCGGATCCTCTACTATACCGGCATCACCTACAAGATGGGTGAGGTGCACGATGGTGCAGCGACGATGGACTACATGGCGCAGGAGCAGGAGCGCGGCATTACCATCACCTCTGCAGCCACGACCTGCATGTGGCGGGACCAGCGCATCAACATCATTGATACACCCGGCCATGTGGATTTCACAATCGAAGTCGAGCGCTCCCTCCGCGTGCTCGATGGCGCGGTTGCGCTTTTCTGCGCTGTAGGCGGCGTCGAGCCACAGTCAGAAACCGTCTGGCGCCAGGCCGACAAATACGCGGTCCCGCGCCTAGCCTTCGTCAACAAGATGGACCGTGTCGGCGCCGATTTCTATCGGGTCGTCGATGAAATCAGGAATCGTCTGGGTGCAAAACCGCTGGTGCTGCAGATACCCCTCGGCAAAGAAGGGGAGTTCGCCGGCCCCATCGATCTGATCTCGCAAAAGGTCTTTCTCTTCGAGAATGAAGCGCTCGGCGCGAAGTTCAAAGCCGTGGAGATCCCCGCGGAAATGAAGGCGGAAGCGGAGGAGTGGCGGGAGAAGTTGATCGAAAACGTGGCCGACTTCGACGACTCCCTGATGGCGAAATATCTCGAAGGACAGACGATTTCTGAGGACGATCTACGCAAGGCTGTCAGGCATGCAACTCTCGACATCGCAGCGGTCCCCGTGCTGCTCGGCTCGGCATTCAAGAACAAGGGCATCCAGCAGCTCCTGGATGCGGTCGTTGATTACCTTCCTTCTCCCATCGATGTTCGCCCATTGATGGGCCATGACCCGGATG
>CBDUXZ010000173.1:0-5200 GCA_965371325.1 uncultured bacterium
CCTTTGGACGGGTTGTCCCGCGGGGGGTGGGGGTGAAAGCGGTACGCAAAAATGTCTTGCTTGTATTGACGGCAGCGTTGCTGCTGTCCATCGCTACCCCTGCCTGCGTTCCGCCGGGTTCGGCTCCGGGGCAGGGGGGTGAAGCCCAGCCGGGAGGGAGCGTTTTTGGACTGCTTGTCCCCCTCCTTTTGACCTTCGGAATTTTCTATTTCCTTCTCGTGCGCCCCCAGCAGCGTCAGACGAAAGAGCGGCAGGAGATGCTCAAGTCCCTGAAGAAGGGGGACGAGGTCGTCACCTCCGGGGGCCTGCACGGGAAGATCATGGGCATCACGGACAAGCTCGTGACCCTCGAGGTCGCAGATCTGGGGGGACGGAAGATCAGGCTGCGCTACGACCGCGATCAGATATCTCGCCAGGAGAAGAGCAGCCAGGGATGACCTCCCGCACTCCTATCGGACGATCCTTTCGATATCCCTCCTGGAGCCCCGATGCGTAACGTCCGTGGCCGCACGCTTGCGGTGGCCGCCGCGCTCCTTCTGGCCATCCTCTATCTCTTTCCGACATTTATCGCGATTCCTGATTGGTGGGGAAACATCTTCCCGACCTCCCGGGTGCGGCTCGGCCTGGATCTGCAGGGAGGTTTGTATCTCACCCTGGAGGTCCAGGAGGACGAGGCCGTCCAGGTGTACACCGACGAGGCCGCGAACGCCGTCGCAATGGAGATTGCGCGGGCGGGCTTCGACGGAGCGAGCGCCGCGCGGGAAGGCCTCGATGCGGTCCGCGTAACTCTTTCCGGGGATGATGATCCTGGTACGGTGCGCGACATTCTCGAGGAAGTTCTTCCCCCGGGCTTCGAGGTTTCCCCATCGCCGGGCGGAGATCGCGCGCTCGTTGCCCTGCTCGATCCGAAGCAGGCAGATACAATACGGAAGAGCGCCGTGGCGCAGGCGCTGGCGACGCTCCGAAACCGTATTAACCAGTACGGCGTCACCGAGGCGTCGCTTCAACAGCGCGAGAACGCGAGAATCGGGCTGCAGCTTCCGGGGGAGAGAACGGGTGAACAGATTGAGGAGTTGATCGGCACCACCGCCCTCCTTGAGTTCAAGGAGGTGGACGATACCGGCGTGCTCATCCACCCACTTCTTTCAGATCTCCAGGCGGGCGTGAACGTCAAGAACGACGAGATCAAGTTCTCCGACAAGAAGAAAAAACCGCTCAATTCTCCCTATCTCGTTTCAGGCGACAGAAAAAAGCTCCTGCGGCATTTCGAGGGCAGGCTGCCGCCCACCCATGAGATTCTCCTCGGCGAGGAACCCGGCCAGGGGGAGAAGAAGCCGGCATTCCGGACCTACCTCGTGAAGTCCCCGATTCTCATGACGGGCGAGGGGGTAGTGAACGCCCGCATGCAGCTTGCGCCCACCACCGGTGCGCCGGTCGTCGTCTTCGAATTTAACGAAGAATCCGCCAAGCGGTTCGCCGATCTTACAGAGGGGCTGAAGGGGAAGCGCCTGGCCGTTGTCGTGGACGGCTTCGTGCGCTCGGCCCCGGTCATCGAGCAGCGCATTCCCGGTGGACGGGCGCAGATTTCCGGCCACATGATGAGAGACGAGGAGGCGCACAACCTGGCAATTATGCTCGAGAGCGGGGCTTTTCGCGCCTCGGTCAGGGAGGTGGCCCGCCGAACCGTGGGGCCCAGCCTGGGGCGGGACAGCGTCAGGAACGGACTCGTTGCCACGCTGGCGGGGTTCGTCGTCGTCATGGCCTTCATGGTCGTCTACTACCGCACCTCGGGACTCTTCGCCGGGCTTGCGGTGCTCTTCAACATGGCAATCGTTCTGGCCGCACTGGCGGCCTTCGACGCCACCCTCACGCTGCCTGGAATTGCGGGGATCGCCCTGACCGTCGGGATGGCCGTGGATGCGAACGTCCTCGTCTTTGAACGTATCCGTGAAGAGGTCCGCATCGGGAAAACGTTTCGCGCGGCCGTCGACGCGGGCTTCGACCGCGCCTACCGGACAATTCTGGACGCCAACGGCACCACGCTGCTGGCCGCTACCATCCTCTACTACTACGGCACCGGTCCGGTCCGCGGCTTCGCGGTGACGCTGAGCCTGGGTCTCCTCGGAACGCTGTTCACCACGCTTGTCTTCACGCGGCTTCTGTTCCACGCCGCGCTGGGAGCGCGGCGGCGCAAGAGCGTATCGATCTAGGAGAGAGTATTTGGAGATCGTAAAGCCGGGAACGAAGTTCGACTTCGTCGGAAGACGGCGCGCGGCATACGTCATGTCAGCCCTTGTCGTGGTCGCCGCGATCGGGGTCATGTGGAAACCGGGGATTCGTCTCGGCGTGGAGTTCCGGGGCGGATGGGAGATTGAGCTCGCCTTCGAGAAGCCGCTCCCCGTTCAGGAAGTGCGCGGCGCTCTCGGGAACCCCGGGGGGGAGCGCCTGGGCAGAGTCGAAATTCAGCAGCTCGGTGCGACGGAGAGTGGCGGGTATCTCCTTCGCGGAACCGGGGAGGTCGATGAAGAAGCGGTGATCTCCCGCATAAAACGCGCCCTGGCCAGCCGGGGCGAAGTCGAGGTGCTCCGCTTCGAGTCGGTCGGAGCGCGGGTGGGGAGCGATCTTCTCCGGCGCGCGATGCTTGCGCTCATCGTGGCGCTTGGGGGGATCTTCGCGTATGTGACCCTTCGCTTTAACTGGCGATTCGCGCCGGGCGCCGTCCTTGCGCTGATACACGACGTGCTCGTTACCGCGGGGGTCGTTGTCCTCCTCGGAAGCGAATTCACACTCCCTGTGCTGGCCGCGCTCATGGCGATCATCGGCTTCAGCACGAACGATACCGTGGTGGTCTACGATCGCATTCGTGAGAACATGCGAAGACGAAGGCGGCCTGATTTTGCGACGCTTATCAACGTTTCGTTGAACGAGATTCTCGGAAGAACCATCATCACGTCGGGCGCCCTCCTGATTACTTCTCTCTCCCTCCTCCTTTTCGGGGGGCCCGTGCTGCGCGACTTTGCGCTTACACTGTCGGTTGGCGTGATCGCGGGTACCTACTCGTCGATCTTCGTGGCGGGGGCGTTCACGCTCGAGATAGAGCGGCGCTGGCCGGCGCCGAGATTCTGATTGGGAACGCGCCCTTTTCCTATGCTCTGCCGTACTGCGCGACAAGGTAGTAAAAGGGAGAGTGTCCCCGAAAAGACGAGGGTATCCATGGCAGTCATAACGCAAACGTTCAGGCTTTCGACCCAGGGGGAGACGGACGTTCACGATGTCACGGAGGAGGTGGCGGCGGGGGTAAAAAAGTCCGGGCTTGGCGCCGGGACGGTGACAGTTTTCGTTTCAGGGAGCACGGCGGCGCTTACCACCATCGAGTTCGAGGACGGCGTGGTGCGCGATCTCTCGGACGCCATCGACCGCATTGCGCCCCGTGACATTCCCTACGCGCACGACGCCCGGTGGGGGGACATGAACGGCTTCTCGCACGTGCGCGCGAGCCTCCTCGGTCCGAGTCTCGTCGTCCCTTTCCGGAAAGGGAAACTCCTTCTTGGAACCTGGCAGCAAATTGTGCTCATCGATTTTGACAACCGGCCGCGGGAGCGGGAAGTGGTTCTCCAGGTGATGGGAGAGTAGGGGAGGGGTTTACTCGAAGCGCAGGGCTTCGATCGGATCGAGAAGACTGGCCTTGCGCGCCGGATAGACGCCGAAGAAGAGTCCTACGAGAAGCGAGAAGGACCAGGCCAGGAGGATCGACCAGAGCGGCACTTCTGTCGGCAGGTTGTCGGCGAGGGCGCGGACGAGGGCGGAGCCCCCCACGCCCACGAAAATGCCGATCGTCCCGCCAAGCGTTCCGAGGATCGCAGCCTCCACCAGAAACTGCCTCAGGATATCATCGCGCCGAGCGCCGACCGCTTTCCGAACGCCGATCTCCCGGGTCCTCTCCCGGACGCCCACAAGCAGGATGTTCATGATTCCAATACCACCGACGAACAGCGAGATGCCCGCGATGCTGCCCAGCGCGTAGGTGAGGATGTTCATGATCCCCTCCAGGGTCTGGAGCATGTTTGCCTGGCTCGTCACGGTGAAGTCCTCGGTGTTGTTGTGGCGATCGATGAGAATTTTTCGGATCTCTTCGATGGCCTCATCGATCTCCCCCTGGGAGGTCACCTTCACGAGGATCTCGAAGAGCCCCTCCTTCTGAAACAGATCCTGGGCGCTACGCACCGGGAGATAGACCAGGTCGTCTAGATCGAAGCCGAGGGATCGCCCCTTTGCCTCCATCAGGCCGATGACGCGGTACTTCCGCTCGCTGACGCGAACGAACCTGCCGAGGGGATTGGAGTTTCCGAAGAGTTCCCGAGCCACGACGCGCCCGAGCAGGCAGACGCGCCGGCGGGCCTCCACGTCCTCGCGCGTGAAGAATCTTCCCACGTCGGCGTGAATTCCCCGTACATCCGGGTATTCCTCGTTGACGCCGATGACGTTCACGTCCCGGGTGCGGCTCGAGAACTTCACCTCCGCCGTTCCGAAGGCGACGGGCACCACGCCGGCGATGTTCCTGGCCTGCCGGCGAAGATAGGTGGAGTCGCGGTAGGTGAGCTTGTGGACGTTGTCCGAGCCGAATTGCGGTGCGATACCCCGGGTCTCCACCTTGCCGGGCGTTACGATGAGGAGATTGGTTCCCATCCCCGCGAACTGGTCATAGACGTAGTTCTTGGCTCCCTGGCCAATCCCGACGAGAAGAATGACGCTCGCGACACCGATCGCGACCCCGAGGAGCGTCAGTCCGGTCCGGACGGGGCTCGTGCGGGCGGTTTCGAGGGCGAGGCGGATGGCTTCGGCGAGGTTCATGAATGATGTTGTCCCTGGATGCTAGGGCCCGGAATGGTCGCTGACGATCAACCCGTCGCGGATCTCCACGGTGCGTTTCGCGCGGGCGGCAACGTCCCTCTCATGCGTAACCACGATCAGGGTGACATTCGTCTCCTCGTTGAGCTGGACGAAAAGATCGAGGACCTCGGCCCCCACCTTGGTATCGAGGTTGCCGGTAGGCTCGTCCGCGAACAGGATCTCGGGCTTCTGGACCAGGGCGCGCGCGATGGCGACGCGCTGGCGTTGGCCCCCGGAAAGCTCAGCGGGGCGGTGCCTCATACGGTCGCTGAGTCCAACGCGCATGAGGGCCTCCTCGGCGGCGGCCCGG
>CBDUXZ010000174.1:0-5164 GCA_965371325.1 uncultured bacterium
ATCCCCGTCATCGCACCGGTCGGCGTGGATGCCGACGGCAACACCTACAACATCAATGCCGACTTCGTGGCCGGACAGGTCGCCGGAGCGCTTGATGCTGAGAAGCTCATTCTTCTGACGGACGTCGAAGGGGTAAAGGACGCGAAGGGAGATCTCGTCACGAACCTGGGAATCACGGAAGCCGAGAAGGCGATGAAGGCGGGTGTCATCAAGGGGGGCATGCTCCCGAAGATTGAGTGCTGTATCGGCGCTCTTCGATCGGGCGTCCGCTCCACCCACGTCGTCGACGGACGGGTCGAGCACGCCCTGTTGCTCGAGATTTTCACCGATGTCGGGATCGGCACGCAGATCACCCGCACCGCGCGAAAGACGAGCAGGAAAGGTCCGGTGCCGGCGCCATGAGCAGCATGCAGTCGATCATGGATGAAGGGGCGAAAGTTTTATTCCAGAACTACCGCTCCCTGCCGCTCGTTATCACGCGGGGTGAGGGGTGTCGCGTGTGGGATGACGCGGGAAAGTCCTATCTCGACTTCGTGTCGGGAATCGCGGTGGTAAACCTTGGTCACAGTCATCCAGCCGTCGTGGGCGCAATTCGGGAGCAGGCCGGGCGACTCATGCACGTCTCGAACCTCTACGTCATTCCCGAACAGGTGAAACTCGCACGCTGGCTCGTGGATCATTCCTTCGCCGATCGCGCCTTCTTCTGCAACTCGGGCACGGAGGCGATGGAGGGCGCGATCAAGCTGGTCCGGCGCCACGCCTACGACGCTGGGAAAAAGGGCTCGCCGAACATCATCCTCGTCGCCGGCAACAGCTTTCACGGAAGGACAATGGGTGCGCTCTCGGCAACGATGCAGCCGCAGTATCACGAGGGGTTTCGACCTCTCCTGCCGGGATTCACGGCCGTTCCCTTCAACGACCCCGATGCCCTGCGCGCCGCAGCGGACGAGCAGACCTGTGCGGTGGTGCTCGAGCCGGTACAGGGGGAGGGGGGGATTATCCCGGCCACCAGGGAGTATCTCGAAGCCGCCCGCGCGCTCTGCACCGAGGGGGGCTTTCCGCTCGTTTTCGACGAGATTCAGACCGGTATGGGGAGAACCGGAAAGCTCTTTGCCTACGAGCAGTTCGGCGTTGAACCGGATGTGATGGTTCTGGCCAAGGGGCTGGGGAACGGCTTTCCCGTGGGGGCGCTTCTTGCGCGGGAGGAGATCGCCAAGTGTTTCACGCCCGGCACCCACGGGGCAACGTTCGGTGGAAACCCCCTGGCCTGCGTTGCGGCCCTCGCAACCTGTGAGACGCTGGCGGACGGTGTCATCGCCCATGGCGCCAGGATGGGGGCGGTTTTGCGCGGGAAGCTCGAGGATCTGGCGGGACGCTACCCGTTCATCAAGGAAGTGCGGGGGCTGGGTCTTCATCTTGCCGCGGTGACGGACATCGATTGCAAGCCGATCATTCTCGATTGCATTGAACGCGGCCTTCTCGCGAACGCAATCCAGGGGAAGATCCTCCGCTTCGTACCCCCCCTTGTGGTGACGGAAGATGAGATTGACGAGGCAATGGGTATTCTGGAAGTCGCGTTCGAGGCCCACGGAGATCGATCGTGAAAGATCTGATCAGCATCGCCGATCTCAGCGAAGATGAAGTCGCACGAATCATCCGGCGCGCCGGCGAGCTGAAGGTCTTGCGTGCGCGGAAGGATCTTTATCGACCTCTCGTCGGAAAAACGCTCGGCATGTTTTTCGAGAAACCGTCGCTTCGTACGCGGGTCACCTTCGAGGTGGGCATGTCGCACCTGGGCGGGCATGCGATCCTGCTGAGCCCCGAGCAGATCGCCATCGGCGTGAGAGAGACCGTGGCGGACGTCGGGCGCAATCTCGAGCGCTGGGTCGATCTGATAGTCGCACGCACCTACTCACACCAGCTTGTCAGGGATCTGGCCGACAACGCGAGCATCCCCGTTATCAACGGCCTCACGGATCTGCTGCATCCCTGCCAGATCCTTGCCGATCTTTTCACGTTGTCGGAGCATTTCGACGACATCACTGAGGTGAAGGTCGCGTACCTGGGTGACGGGAACAACGTTGCGAACTCCTGGATCAACGGCGCGGCGAAAACGGGCGTGGAACTCGTCCTGGCGGTGCCCGAGGGTTATGATCCCGACGACGCCGTTCTCAAGGAAGGGCTTGCCTGTGCCGAGCCCCGCGGGCGCAGCATCCGGGTCGTGCGCGACCCCTTCGAGGCGGCCGAGGGGGCCGACGTCATCTACACGGACGTGTGGGCCAGCATGGGGCAGGAGGATGAGCGCGCGGAGCGCATCAAGATCTTCGGCCCCTACCAGGTGAACGCCGACATTCTGGCCAAAGCCAAGCCGGGGGCGCGCATCATGCACTGCCTCCCCGCCCACCGGGGGGAGGAGATCACCGACGAAGCGCTCGACGGCCCGAATTCTATCGTGTTCCACCAGGCGGAGAACCGCCTCCACGTCCAGAAGGCCGTCATGGAGATCCTGGCCCATTCCGGTCCCGGATCAGCGGGATAGCGGGCGCACTTCACGTTCCACGGATATTTTCGGGAGAGTACGCGAACATGACGAGATCATCAGGGGCGCCCGCGCGCCCCAGCGTCGGGAAAATCGCGCTCGCTTACAGCGGGGGGCTGGACACCTCGGTCATCCTCAAGTGGCTGATCGAAACCTACGGGTGCCCCGTGATCGCTTTCGTGGCCGACATCGGTCAGGTGGACGATCTTTCCGGCGTCGAGAAGAAGGCGCTCGCCACGGGTGCGCAAAAATGCATCATCGAGGATCTTCAGGAGGAGTTCGTCCGCGACTTCGTCTTCCCAGCCCTGCGCGCCGCCGCCGTCTACGAGGGGAGCTACCTCCTCGGTACGAGCCTCGCCCGGCCGCTCATTGCGAAGGGACAGGTCGAAGCCGCTAGGCGGGAGGGTGCCGATGCGGTGGCACACGGCGCAACGGGTAAGGGGAACGATCAGGTGCGATTCGAGCTCAGCTACCTCGCTCTCGAGCCTGACATTCGTATCATCGCGCCCTGGCGGGAGTGGGGAGACGCGTTTGAGTCCCGGGCGTCGATGATCGACTACGCGCACAAGCACAAGATTCCCGTCGAGGTGACGGCGGACAAGCCTTACTCCTCCGACTCGAATCTTCTCCACATCTCCTTCGAGGGGGGCGTGCTGGAGGATCCCTGGCGGGAGCCCGACGAGGACATGTTCGTCATGACGGCTTCGCCGGAGAAGGCGCCCGATACGTCGCGATACGTGGAGATCGAATTCGATTCGGGGGTGCCGGTGAAGGTCGATGGCGAGACGCTCTCTCCCGCGAAGCTCCTCCGGCGTTTGAACGAGGCGGGCGGCGAGCACGGCGTGGGACGGGTGGATCTCGTCGAGAATCGCTACGTGGGGATGAAGTCGCGGGGTGTTTATGAGACCCCGGGCGGCACAATTTTGCAGGCGGCGCACCGGGCGGTGGAGAGCCTCACGCTCGACCGGGAGGTGCTGCACCTCCGGGACGCGTGGGTTCCGCAGTATGCTTCCCTTGTCTACAACGGATTCTGGTACTCGCCGGAGCGCGAAATGCTCCAGGCGGCCATCGACAGCTCCCAGAGCGTTGTGACCGGCACCGCGCGGATCAAGCTCTACAAGGGCGGCGCGAGCGTTGCCGGCCGAAGGGCTCCCCGCTCGCTCTACCGGCAGGATTACGCCACCTTCGATAAGGACCAGGTCTACCGCCAGTCCGACGCCACGGGCTTCATCCGGCTGAACGCCCTGCGTTTGCGCATTCAGGCCATGATCCGGGGAGAGGAGTAAAGCCCCGCACTCCTTGACACTTTCCCGCACCTGACCTAGGATTTCGCGGTTTTCAACGCTTCTCGCATCCCTGCGGCGGCGGGTATTGACCTGCGCCACCACGGCCGAACTCATCTCGCCGAACCATCCCGTTAGAGAGGCCTCGAGCGGACAGAGCAGTCGCGAGATCCGATTTTTTTGAACCCATAGATAAGGATGTTCTTGATGAAGAAGCGCTACCTGCTCGCGCCCGGGCCGACGCCGGTTCCCGAGCGCGTCCTCATGGCCATGGCCATGCCCATCATCCACCACCGGTCCCCCGAATTCGAGCCCGTCTTCGAGGAAGTTCGCGAGGGGCTGAAGTGGATTTTCCAAACCTCGGGGGAGGTTCTCGTCTTTGCCTCCTCGGGCACCGGCGCTATGGAAGGGGCGGTGGCAAATCTGCTCAGACGTGGGGACGAAGCGATTTGTGTTCGCTGCGGGAAGTTCGGCGAGCGCTGGACCGAGATCTGCCAGGCCTACGGAGTCACGGCGCACAACGTTGACGTTGTCTGGGGCGAGGCGGTGGATCCCGCGGCCATAAGGGACGCCCTCGGGAAGCATCCCAATGCGAAGGCGGTCTACTTCCAGGCCTGCGAAACCTCGACCGGCGTCTGGCATCCCGTCAAGGAGATTGCCGAGACGATCAGGGAGAGCTCCGATGCGCTCGCCGTGTGCGACGGTATCACGGGGATAGGCGTGAGCAATCTCCCTACCGACGCCTGGGGACTCGACGTGGTGGTCGGTGGCTCCCAGAAGGCGTTCATGCTTCCGCCGGGGCTCGCCTTCGCGAGCGTGTCTGATCGGGCGTGGAAGAGGGTGGAGACGTCTGATCTTCCGAAGTACTATTTCAACTGGAAGGCGGAGCGGAAGGCGCTCCAGAAGAATCAGAGCGCCTACACCCCGGCTATCTCTCTTCTCATCGGTCTTCGCGAGGCTCTTGGCATGATGAAGGAGGAAACCCTCGAGGGGATGTTCGACCGGCATGCGAAGCTTGCCACCGCGACGCGGGCGGGTGTTCAGGCCATCGGGCTGGATCTGTTCGCGGCAAAGAGCCCCGCCGATGCCCTGACGGCGGTAAGGGGGCCGGACGGAATCGATACGGGGAAGATCACCAAGACGCTTCGCGATAAGCTCGGCGTGACCATCGCCGGCGGACAGTCCGAGCTCAAGGGAAAAATCTTTCGGATATCGCACTTCGGTTACGTAACCCGCTTCGACGTGCTGACGGCCATCGGCGCGGTGGAAATCGCGCTTCACTCCCTCGGCTACCCGCTCAAGATGGGGGAGGGCGTGAAGGCGGCCGAGGAACATCTCAGCC
>CBDUXZ010000175.1:0-5161 GCA_965371325.1 uncultured bacterium
GCGAAGAGTTCAACCTCATGGGGTCGCTCCACGCGATGGAACACGCGAGCATCTCGCTCTTCCCGCTCTTTGCATTGTGCGATCGGAATGACATCGGCGGCATCTCCTGTCCGATGCATGCGCAGATCGGTAAAGCGGCGGTTTTCTTCTATGACGGCCATCCCGGGGGCGTGGGGCTTTGCGCCTCGGTCTTCCAGAGGCTCGACGCCATGTTCGAGGCGACGCTCGATCTCGTAACGGACTGCGAGTGCGACGCGGGCTGCCCCTCCTGCGTTCATTCACCCAAGTGCGGGAACGGCAACCGCCCGATCGACAAGGCGGGCGCGCGGCGCTTCCTCGCGCTGCTTCTGGGACACGAAGCGCGCGAAGCATCCTCATCGCCCTCGCCCGAAAAGCCCCTGGTGCTTCACGAATTGCCGCCGGAGGACGAGACGCCTGCGCCCCTCGCGCCGCCCCCCGAGCGGCGGATAATCTTCTTCGACCTGGAAACGCAGCGGTCCGCCCGGGACGTGGGGGGCTGGGATCAGGCCCACCGCATGCGCCTCGCGATCGGCGTTCTCTACGATACGCGCGAGAAGCGCTTCGAGCGCTACGGAGAGGCCGATGTTCACCGGCTGATCGCCCGCCTGCGCGAGGCGGATCTCGTTGTCGGTTTCAACGTGCTACGATTTGATTACGCGGTTCTCGGCGCCTATGCGGGCGAGCAGCTCGAGGGGATCCCGACCTTCGACATGCTCGCGGACCTCCACGGCAAACTCGGCTTCCGCGTAAGCCTGAGCCACCTCACCGAGCAAACCCTCGGAAGTCCAAAAACCGCCGACGGACTCGATGCGCTGCGCTGGTGGCGGGAGGGGGCGGTGGAAAAGGTCGCCGACTATTGCGAGCGCGACGTTGCGCTCACGCGGCGTCTGTTCGAATTCGGAGCGGGGCAGAAACATGTTCTGTTCGAAACGCGGGATGGGCGCCAGGTGCGGCTTCCCGTCGCCTGGGGCGTGGAGGAGATTCTGAAGCGCCTCCCCCCGCTCACCGTCCGAAAAAGCCCCTCCCCTTCCCGCAGAGCCCGGAAGGCCGGATGAATCTCGTCGATCTCATTGTGCTCGTCATCGTGGGGCTCTCCGGTATCGTCGGACTTTTCCGCGGTGCCGTCCGGGAGGTATTCGGCCTTGCGGCGCTCCTCCTCGGATTTATTCTCGCGGCGAACTACTACGCCGAGGCCGGAGAGATGCTCGCGCCCTGGATCACCGATCGTCTCGTTGCCCAGGGTGCGGCCTTTTTCGGGATTCTTCTCGTTGCCTGGGCCGCCTTCTCCCTGGCGGGTTTGATTGTGAGACGCGTGCTGAAACTGCTGTCGCTTTCCTGGCTCGACAGGCTGGGCGGCCTGGCCTTCGGACTGGCTCGGGGAGCGCTCGTGGTCTCCGTCCTCAGCTGGTCATTCACCGCTTTCGGCATTCCGGCAGAGGGGATCGCGGCGGAAGAGCTGATGGAATCTCGCCTCTCGCGACGAATCCTCGATTCGGGCGATAGCATCGCTGGCCTGTTTCCGGAGGAGTTCGCCTCACGCCTCAAGGCGGGCGTGCAACGCGCCCGCGAAGGCCTCGACTAGGGATCCGGCGGCAATTTCGAGGCACGCCACTCTCCGGCAGGAAGGATCGTCAGCCACCCTTACTCCCTCCGTTCCTCTCGTCGATCACGGAACCAAACAGCTTGTTCAGCTGCACCACGCCCCCCGTCTGCAGGGCGCGCAGGAGTGTCTTCACGAGAAGCGGATCGAAGGCGTTCCCCGCCTGACGCTTCAGCTCGATCTGGACTTCCCTTTCGGAGAGGATTCCTGAAGATTTGGGATCGTGCATCATCTCGTCGTATGCGTTGACAAGGGACACAATCCGTACCGCCAGCGGTATATCATCTCCCCGGAGCCCATCCGGGTAACCGCTTCCATCGTATCGTTCGTGGTGCCAGCGGAGAATCGCACTAACGGTCGGGGACACATTCAGTGGCTCGAGGATCTCGGAGCCGCGTTTGGGATGCTGCCGGAAGATTGCCATCTCATCCCTGCTCATTTCTGTGGGATGCCGGTGGGGCGAGATGCCCAGGCCGAATTTTCCGATGTCGTGGAGCAACGCCCCGATCTGAAGATCCTCTCTCTCCCGGGCTGGAAAGCCGAACCGGTCGGCCAGGAGCATCGACAGGAAGGTCACGCGGTTCACGTGGGAGAAGAGCTCGGGATCCTTCTCCTGCATCGCGAGCGAGAAGACCCTCACAAAATCGAGGAACGAAACGTCGTCCTTCCGAAAACGCTTGTTCAAATACTCCGTGACCATCTCCGCAACGTTCGCGTCCTTCGAAAAAAGAGTCCTGAATTTTTCCCGAAGCTTCCGCCGCGTGATGGCGCGTCGGACCAGAAGGTTGATCTCCGCCAGGTTGTAGGGTTTATCGACGTGATCGAAGGCGCCCACCTGCAGCGCCTTTGAAAGCGTCTCGAGCGTCCCCACACCCGTAATAACGATCACTTCGATGTCGGGATTACTTTTCTTGATCTCCACCAGCGTGTCGATACCATTCATTCCGGGCATCTTGAGATCGAGCGTGACGAGGTCGAACTCGGGATTCTCGCCCAGGAAGGCGATTGCAGCTTCTCCGGTCTCAACGGCGTGGCACTCATACCGCGGCTTGAACACCATCTTGAGCGACTCGCGAGGGCCGTACTCGTCGTCCACAATCAGGATCCTGCCCTGCTGCGCTATCTCTCTCTGCATCTCTGATATCTGGCTCTGCAGTTCCATTTCCTTCCCCGATCGGTTTTCGGTGACAAGTGATTAGGTGGCAGGTGACAGAGCAAATTTCATACCGATCTTGCGCGCCGGAGCGAATTCTTAAGGCATCGGAATACTTGAGGGTTTCAGGGAAAGGCACGGGGCGGGCGCCGTCTGGGACGGACAAATTTGTACGAGGACGGCAAAACGGGGCGAGGGGGGGCAACCGTGCGGGTCACTAGTAACGGACAAGTTCCTCGAGCACGTAATTCTCGAGTGCTGATATCAGGTCCTGATTCATCAGTTTGAACACCACCCCCATTCCCCTCGAATAGGCGGCTGACGAGCAAAGCTTGTTTTCGTTCATCCAGACAACGAGCGCCGAAATCTTGACCGCCGCCCCTTTGGGGAGCGTGAAACCGAGCAAAATCGTCGTCCCGGCCTCGAGAGGCAACAAGGTGCTGATGTAAGCACCGGTCAAGGAGACATTCTGGATGACGCCGTGGCCGCTACGACCGTCCCCAAACTCATACTCAACCGGTATATGGGTCGGCACACGTGGGGCGGGCCGTGGACCTTCGGGGAGGGGGGGTGTGTGCAAGTATTTGTTGAACACAAAGAGGAAATGATCCTTGCTCGCTGACTTTTCGAGAATCGCGTCGAAGCCCTGTGCATGACCCCCATTGGGGAAATCCTGGCTCTTGTAAGCGCTGGTGAACCCGATGATGGTGATCTTCTTCGTCTGAGCTTCGTCGCGAAGGTAACGGGCGACTGAGTGTCCTTCCACGAGGGGCATCAGAAGATCGAGGACGATGAGATCTACGGGGCGCTCGGGATCCATGCACAATTTGATGGCGGACTCCCCATCCCCTACCGCGATCACCTCGTGCCCGCTTGGCTCCAGAATGGCGGTGATCTTATCGCGCCAGAACATGGAATCGTCGACCACCACGATCCGCCGCTTCTCCTCCGGCGGCATGGAGGGCTTCTTCAAAACTTGCTCGCCGAGATAATTCCCGATCAGCTCGGAGGTGTCTTTATCGATGTTCATGAAGCGAAGGTCGAATCCCGGGGCCAGGTCCTCCTGGTTCATCGCGTTTGTATCGAGGAAGACTTCTCCTCTCAAATGAAAATTCCTCTTGAGTCCGGGGAGTTCAAACTCCAGCTCCAGGATCGTCCCGATCGCCATCGGATTCAGCGACAGGATGAACATGCCGTCGGGTGACATGTTGCGGGTGAAGCCTTGTTGCTTCAGGCCGCGCCCTCGCCGCTCCGGGCCTTCAACCGGCGCATAGGAAACCTCGATTGAAATCGGATGGCGCGAAGGCATTTGAGCTTTCGCATCCAGCAGCTTCTGGATCTCTTCAAGAAGATCTTCGTGGCAAACGATCTTCGAAAGAAAGCCATCGCAACCTGCCTGGGCGCATCGTAGGCGATCCTCTTCGCTCGGTTTTGCCGTAATTATGATGACGCGAATGTCCTTGAGCTCATCGTCGTTCTTGATCAGCGTGCAGCATTCGGCGCCGTCCATTTCCGGCATGTAGAGATCGAGGAGTATGACGTGGGGGCGGAACTCACGCGCCTTTTCCAGCGCCTGGAAACCCGAGGACGCAGCGTCGACTTCATAGCCGGCACGCTCCAGAAGTCTTCTCTCAAGATCAAGGAAGACCTCGACGTCGTCTACCAGAAGGATCCGCTTGACTTCGTCAGTCATGATGCCGTCCCGCCCGGGAGGTAACCGGCGGTTCCTGCCTGCTCCGCGAGATGCGGTGAGCCCGTCGCCGCTTGTTGGTCCGTGCTGCTATATTTCGGTAAACGTGAAGGGAAGCTTTAATAGTTTTTGATCGGTCGGAGGCCCCGGGTGGGACGCGCGTGGTTCGCTTCACTCTTCGCTGAGACGCGTCCTGCGGGAGAGCCCCGGGGCGACCGGGTGCTTGACGCTATCGGGGGCGGTGCCGAGATCACCGGGCGCGCGCTCCGGCTCTTCCGCTCTGACCCGGCGGCCCAGGGAGAAGCGGTCGACGTAGGTGTAAACGACGGGAATGACCAGGAGGGTGAGAAGCGTCGAGGTAATGAGGCCGCCGATGATCGCGATGGCCATCGGGGAGCGAAACTCGGCGTTGGCAGCCTGGCCCAGGGCGGTCGGGAGCATACCGAAGATCATCGCCATACTTGTCATGAGGATGGGCCGGAGCCGGATGGGGCCGGCCTTCAGGATCGCATCGCGAACCCCCAGTCCCTGCTTGCGAAGTGCATTGGTGTAATCGACGAGAAGAATCCCGTTCTTCGTCACGAGCCCCATGAGCATCACGATGCCGATCATCGGAGACATGCCGAGGTGCTTTCCGGTAATGAACAGCGCCAGAATAGCGCCGATGATCGCCAGGGGAAGCGCAAGCATGATCGTG
>CBDUXZ010000176.1:0-5155 GCA_965371325.1 uncultured bacterium
CCCGGACCTTGTTCCGCTGCAGCCCTCCGATGATGTGCCACGAGAGATCATTCGCCCCGGTGCCGAGTTCCTTCTTGACCCGCTCGATTTTCTCGAGGCCCTCCTGCACGTAATTCTCACCGAAGACCTTGAGCCCTGCGCGCGCCCCGGCGAGCAACCGATCGAGGGGGACAGCCTTGGTCGCCGCCACCAGTCTGATCTCCAGCGGGTGACGACCGGCCCGCGAAGCGGCCGCCTCGCGGCGCGCCATCACGTCGGCAACACGGGCCGCGATGCTCTGGGACGATCTTGTCATCCGGGGATGGTCCCCCTTCCGCTCCGCGGTTACCCGGCGGCGGCGTTTCCGTTCGATTGCCCGGGGTGAAGGCTCCCGTCCAGCGTCCGCAGGGTTTCGATCACTTCGCAGACAGGAAGACCGATCACGTTCGAATGGGAGCCCCGTATGCGTCGAACCATAAACGCGCCCGCACCCTGGATTGCATACGCGCCCGCTTTATCGAATGGCTCCCCGGTCGAGATGTACGCCTCGATCTCGTCCTCGCGCAGCGCCTTGAACACGACCTTTGTGGCGACCACCGAAGAGGCGATCCGTTTTCCGAAGCCTTCGGCGGCGCTCTTCCCGCCCGGCATGTTCACGGGAAGCACCGCATAGCCGGTCAGGACCTCGTGCATCCGCCCCGAGAGCCTGCACAGCATGCGACGCGCCTCCTCCCTGTCGGACGGTTTGCCGAGGGTCGCGCCGTCAAGGACCACGATCGTGTCCGCGCCAAGAACGAGCGTAGGATCTCCAGGCCGAACCACCGCAGCGGCCCGCCGTGCCTTCGCGATCGCCAGTCTTCGCACGTACCGCCGGGGAGACTCTCCGGGGCGCGTCGTTTCATCGACCTCCGTGGGGACCACCTCGGGCCTCAGGCCCGCCTGCGCGAGCAGCGCCTTCCGGCGAGGTGAGCGCGATGCGAGGATGAGCCGAGACATGGCGGTTCCTGAACCAGGGAGGAGATGCCGCCCGAAAGTATCGGTTTGGGGGTGCGGGATCAAGCGGCGCGTCGGAGGGAGTACGAAAAACAGGGACCCTCCCCTTTTCCCTTGTGGGTTCGGCTCTTCCGCGATGCATCCGCCCCCCGGCGGGTGGGAGTGATGCGGAGAGGTGAGCGCCGGATGCCGGGCGGGGAGGACACTAAAACTGTCGGACTCGCGGGACGGGTCCTTCGAGAAGTGTGCGATCACTTTGTGTGTAGGGCCGTTAGCGGGGGGAGTTTGCGAAATTTTGCAGAGCGTCCGTCAATGGCACGCGTCTTGCTTTACTGATTGCTGATTGCTGATTACCGATTGGATGCAAGCGGATGGTCAGGCGTCCCGCACCTCAGAGACTTTCGTCCCCACACCTTGCTCAGACCGGTTGGGTCCATGGGAGTGAGGCAGCGCCTGGGTGGAGGGGTCAGGGACTAGGATTGGTTTGGGGTGAAATAGACGGATCCTAGCCTTCATTCAGGCGCCATAAAAACGAGCCGCCCGGTTCCCGAAGGAGCCGGGCGGCTTTTATGATCGCGGGAGAGAATCGCTCACGGACCGGAGGAAGAGACGCCGGCGGGCGCGTTCCCGCCGATCGTACGGGGCTCACGGGTGACGAGAAGGCTCTGGCCCATCCGGTCGCACTCCTCACGGATCGCCTCGAAACCCGGGCCGGGGGCGGCGCAGGAGAACTGGTATCCGCGCGTGCCGTCCTGGAGGGAGAGGAGAATCTGGCCCGTTATCCCGCCCTGGACTTTTGACGAGAGCACAATCCGACGCCCCTCGAGATCACCGATGGTTGCCGCCTCCACGCTCCGGATGGTCTCTTCGTCCGTCTCGAGCGAATCGAATCGCTTGTTCATGCGCTCCACATCTCTCGGCCGCGCGGAGCTCACGCGGACTTTTCCCGCCGGATTATCTCGACTGCCCTGGAGAAGAAGACCGAGCTTCGCGTCATCTCCCCCCTCCACGACCTTCAATGACCAAGAGGGTTGTTTCTCGAGGCTCACGAGGCCGTCCTTCGAGTAGACCCGCGCATCCGACGCCCGGGCCTGCTGTGGGGCCGGTGCGGGGGGGAGAGCCGCCTTACGGCCGGGGTTTAAAAGATCCGATGGATCGAGGCCCGGAATGAGGAGGAGGGTTCCCGCCGCTATCGCCGCGATGTAGAGCCAGCCCGCAATCCACCCACCCCAGAGCGCCGCCCGATCACCGCCCCCCTTGAAGCCTTCCGCAATTCGGGGGCTGCTGAGATAACTCCACTGCACAATGAAGTATGCGCCGAGCGCGCCGAAGCCGAGCGCGCTGTAGAGCAGAGGGCCAAACTCCGAAGGAAGGGCCAGTCCATCGGGGCCGGCTGCGACGCCTCTCGCTGCAATCAGTGCCGCGAGGCCGGACCAGGCCACGAGGAGTATGAAGAGCTGCGTTCCGGCCCAGACCGTCGTCAGTGTTCGCCCCCAGGCGCGTCCACGGGCAAGTCCGACAGCGGCCGCAACACCCAGCGGGTTTGGAGGGAGGGTAAGGGAGAGGGCGAGGTTTACGACGCCGATGGCGCGGACCCCCCGGGGAAGCACGGGGGGCTTTCCGATGGCGGCCGACTCGGCCTCGATCTCGGCCATGGTTTCGGAGGGGAGCACGGGCCACTCCTCGGCGACCGCGCTCCAGGGCTCATCAACGGTGGGGGCGGCGAACGCCGGTATCGCCTCGGATTGGGGCTCGGCCACGGCTTCCGGGGGGCCGGCGGAATCCAGAGGGTCGCCTGAAGGCGCTTCTTCCAGCTCCGCCGTCGCACTCTCCAAGGGTTGCTCGGCGCTCGGAGGCTCGGGTTTCTTTTCTGTCTCCTGCGAGTCTCCGGCAAGATCGCCAAAGAGCGCTTGCGTAAGGGGGTGTTCGTCGGCCCGCTTCGCTTCCTCACCGGGAATGAAAACGAGGTTGTCGGGCCAGATTCGCCCCTCGGAGATCCAGCTTCGCAACTCCGCGGTATCCCGCGCGGCGAGAAGACCTTCCTCGGCCAGCACGTGGATGGGGACGGCGCTTTCCGCGTGC
This sequence comes from uncultured bacterium, assembly GCA_965371325.1. Taxonomy (GTDB): domain Bacteria; phylum JAUYMQ01; class JAUYMQ01; order JAUYMQ01; family JAUYMQ01; genus CBDUXZ01. The sequence goes on from CBDUXZ010000176.1 coordinate 3,055, forward strand.
GCCTCCGTCGCGATCTTCACGGGCGGGTCGGCCGGGGGAGGCGGTTCATGAGACGGGATCGGCCCGGGCTGCCGTTTCTCGAGAGAGGGCGCGGCCGGCGGGACGATTTTCCCGGCCGTGACGCGCCTGGGAGATGATTCGTTCCGGACGAGTATTCGAGTGGTGCAGACGGGGCAGCGTACGAAGCCCCCCCCGGGTGGAATCCTCTTCGGATCCGTTTTGTAGCGTTTCTCGCAACCTGGGCACACAATGATCACGGGCGGGCCTTTCGGGTGGAGCAGTTGGGCGCATCCGCCGATGTGAAAGGTGGCTTGGGGGACGCTGCGGTTTTAGCGTAAAGGGCCGGTTGAACGCAACCGATAAGAGTGTTAAACCGCTCTACTCCTTGCACTTGTCCCCACGACCGGCCCTTATCAGAGCCATGCCCGCCCGGCGAAGCGGCCCTCGGAGCGCTTACGCCGGGGATAAATCGGGCCTCTGGGGGGCCGCAGCGCTGGTCGAGCAATGCCAGACGAATCGATGAATAACAAAGAACTCCTCACCCGGCTCGAGCGCAAGATCAACGAGCTATCGGTGTTCATGGAGATCGGGAAGGCCCTTACCTCCTCTCTCGACGTCAAGGAAGTTCTCAACGTCGTCATGTCGAAGGTGAGCGAGTTGCTCGAGCCGAAGACCTGGTCTCTTCTCCTGGTCGATGAGGCGACCAACGAGCTTTTCGTCGAGATCGTCGTGGGGCGCCCCTCGAGAAGCCTTGCCAGCAAGCGCATCCCTCTGGGCGAGGGGGTTTTGGGATCGGTCGCCCGGGACGGAAAGCCTATTCTCATAAACGGCCCCTCCGAAAGCGGCCCCCGCGCAACTCGCCCGAAGGAAGACGCGAGCGGGCCTACCAGCATGATGTGCGTCCCTCTGCGGTTCAAGGGGAAGACCCTGGGTGTGATCGAAGTATCGGATCAGACCGGTCAGCGTTTGTTCACGGAGGAGGAGATTGGAATCCTCGGAACCCTGGCCGACTACGCCGCCATCGCAATTCAGAACGCCAAGAACTTCCAAAGGGTTGAAGAGCTGACCATCACGGACGACCTGACGGGCCTGTACAACTCACGGCACCTTCATCAACTCCTTGATTTCGAGATCATCCGCTCCAGGCGGCACCATCTCGAGTTCTCGCTCATCTTCATGGACCTTGATTTCTTCAAGCGGGTTAACGACAAGTACGGCCACCTCATCGGATCCCGGCTGCTCAAGGAAGTCGGTCAGGAAATTGGCAAGGGCCTCCGAAAGCTTGACATCGCCACCCGGTATGGCGGAGACGAATTCGTCATTCTGCTGCCGCAAACGCCCAAGGACGAGGCCTTCAGGGTTGCCCGGCGAATTCGGGAGCTTATCGAAGAACGGGTCTTTCTCCACGCCGAAGGTCTGGCGGTTAGAATCACCGCGAGCTTCGGTGTCGCCTGCTTCCCCACCGATGCGGCCCACAAGGAAGAGATCATTCGTCTTGCCGACCAGGCCATGTACAGGGTCAAGGGCGCCGCCCGCAATGATGTGAAGATGGCCTGACGGCGGCTCGTCGTTCCCATCCCTATCTCACCTTTTCAGTCTCGACGCCTCTGGCATCCTGCGTTTCTTTCGGGCAGACTGGCCCGAGGGGAATGCGGGCGCTCTCTCCGTATCCCGCCCTCAAGAGCGCTGCACGGCACCCACAAACCGCCCGGGGGGCCAGAATCTTCCGCAATCTGACCAGGGGACTTGTTCTCATCGCGGCCTCGCTACTCGCCACAGAGGGGTGTAGCCACGGCAAGATTCAAGACGGCGCTTATCTGGCGCCGAAAGCGCGCTACCGGATTTCTCTGCCCGATAACGGCTGGAAGCGGATCCCGGGGAACGGGGCCGATCTCGTTCTGACTTCGAGGGAGGCGGGCGCGAGCATCCTGACGAGTACGCTTTGTGAGCGCTACACGGATGCAGGGCTGGACGTTCTCTCCAGAAATCTCTTTCTCGGAATGCGTGATCGACACATCCTGGAGAGGGGAACGGTAGCCCTTCCCGCGGGAGAAGCGGAACGTCTGCAGGTGCAGGCGCGGCTCGACGGGACGGTTTTCCG